>JAICGY010000442.1 GCA_025922915.1 Candidatus Methylomirabilota bacterium
CACCGCAAGCTGGTCGTCGTCGACGGCCGCACCGGCTGGGTCGGGGCGGGCTTCGAGGACCACTTCTGGAACGGCGAGTTCCACGACCTCTTCCTGCGCCTGGGCGGAGCCGTCGTGTCCCAGCTCCAGCTCGTCGCCGTGGCGAGCTTCCGTCATCACGGCGTGCGCGTCGGCAACGTCGCGGCGCTCTTCCCAGACCATGGGTCGGCACCCTCGGAAGCCGTCCCGGCCGTGGTCCTCCACAACGCGCCCGGCCCCGTGCGGCCGGTCTCGGACGCCATCGCCGAGCTGATCGACGGCGCCCGCGACACGCTCGACATCGCCAACCCGTACGTCACCGACCGCACCATAGTGCGGCGGCTCGACACCGCCGGCCGGCGCGGAGTGCGCGTCCGGCTCGTCGTGCCGGCCCGGCCGAACAACTGGGCGTGCGGGGCCGCTCAGCGTCATCACCATCGTCACCTGCTCGACGCCGGCGTCGAGATCGTGGAATACCCGCGCATGGTCCACGCCAAGGCGTTCGTCCGGGACGGCCGCGACGTCGTCGTCGGGACGTGCAATCTCGACGCCTGGAGCCTGCGGCGATCCTTCGAGATCGCTGTCCGCCTGCAGTCACCAGCGCTAGCCGAGGAGTTCGCCAGGGAGTTCTTCACGCCCGCCATCGCTATCTCCCGGCCAGGCAGGGTTGCCACGACGCTCGCGTCCCGGGCCCGCAACGCGCTGTTCGCGTGCCTGTCGCCGCTGCTGTGAGCCTCCACCGAGAACCTCGCAGCCGCGCAAGACCGACGGACTGAGGTGTCCGTCGGCGACCGTGCCGACCGATCCCGGGCTCTTCCGGCGCCCGGGAACATCGGGCGGCGGGACGTCGACCGGGCTTCCGCTCGATCGGGGGAGCGGGCTGCCGTCGACCTCCGTCCCGGCCGATCCGCGCACGGGGCTCCCGCCGGGGGCCGTCGAGCGATCCCGGGCCGGCCTGTCCTCCACGCCGGGGCGCGTCGATCCGACGACGGGCCTGCCGACGACCGCCCCTCTCGACCCGCGGACGGGACGGCCGCTCTCGAGCGGCCAGCCGGCCACCCGCTGACCGGCGGCCCGCGTCGGCGGAGGGCGGGCGTGCGATCATCCTCCCGACAGGAGGGTGAGCCATGAGCATCGCGTCCGCCGCCCGAGGCCACGCCGTCGTCGTCCAGCCGCACGAGGGCGCATCGTACTGGCAGCCGGTGCCCGCGAACGGGCACGCCGACCCCCGGCTGACGCCGGCGAACACCCGGTTCGACGCGCTCTCGATGGGGTACCAGTCGATCGCGCCCGGCGGCCGGGTGCGCGAGCACTCGCACGGCGCCCAGGTCGAGCTGCAGATCTGCTTCCGCGGCCGGGGACGGGTGGTGGTGGACGGCGTCAGCCATCCGCTCGAGCCGGGCACCGCCTGCTTTCTGGGCTACGACGTGAAGCACGAGATCGTCAACGAGGGCACCGAGGATCTCGTGATGCTGTGGGTGATCACGCCGCCCGGCCTCGAGGACTTCTTCCGGGCGATCGGGCGGCCGCGCACGCCCGGCGAGCGGCCACCCGCCCCCTTCGCGCGCCCGGACGACGTCGTCGCCATCGAGCGGGGGCTCGGCATGAACGACACGCGCGCCTGGCCCGGGCCGCCCGGGCGCTGAGGGCCCCCGCGGCTCACGTCACGCGATCGCGGCGCCTGGCCCGTTGACCGCCGCATCCTCCAGGCGCCCCGTCGCCGCCGACGAAGGCCGCGCCGGGGCACACTGCCCGGCCGGCGCGGTCACAGCCCGTACAGCGCGCGCGCGTTCTCGCACAGGATGCGGCGGCGCGCCGCCGGGGCCACGTCGCGGAACGTCTCCTCGATCACCCGCGGCGAGTCGGGCCACGTGCTGTCGGCATGCGGGTAGTCCGACGCCCACATCACGCGGTCGTCGCCGAGCAGATCGAGCAGGCGTAGCCCTGCCACGTCTACCTGGAAGGTCGCCCACACCTGGCGGCGGCAGTATGCGCTGGGCGGCTGCGTGATGCGAAGGCCCCCGTGGGCGCGCCAGTACTCCTCGGCGTCGAGGAACTTGCGGTAGGCGTCGTCGAGCCGCTCGGTCATGTACGGCAGCCAGCCGATGCCGGTCTCCGCCAGGACGATGCGGAGCGCCGGGTGACGCTCCAGGGCGCCGCTGAAGATGACCCCCGCCAGCGCCTCGTCCATCTGGAGCGTCGAGCACGCCACGCGCACGCCCATGTTGCCCGGGTGGGTGGCCTTCGGGCCGCTGAAGGCGACGGTGCGCAGGCCGCCCCCGAGGTGGAAGCCGATCGGCAGCCCCGCCTCGGCCGCCGCCTCCCAGAGCGGCTCCCATGCGTCGTCCCACAGCGGCGTCTCCACGCGGGCCGCCAGGAACATGCCGGTCCGGATACCGATCTTGTGCAGGTGGCGCACCTCCTCGGCGGCGTGGCGCGGGTCGTCGATCGGCACCAGGCCCGCGCCCACGAGCCGCTCGGGGGCCGTCGCGCAGAACTCGGCCAGCCAGTCGTTGTAGGCGCGATAGCACACGCGGCGCAGGTCGGGATCGGCGATCAGCAGCGGGACGATCGGCCCGTACATCACGGTGGCGTCGATGCCGTCCCGGTCCATGTCGGCCAGGCGGAGCGCGGTGGTGGTCGGGCGCAGGACGCCCGGCTCCAGCACGCCCCCGCGCTCGAGCGCGAGCCGCCGGCCGCCCATCGCTCCGGCGGCGCCCCGCCGCCCGCCCCAGGCGTCCCACCGATCGGCGCCGCAGACCCAGTACGGGCCGTCGGCCGTCTCCACGA
>JAICGY010000443.1 GCA_025922915.1 Candidatus Methylomirabilota bacterium
GCGCGCGTTCGTGCGCAACGGCATCGTGACGCGGCTCGGCAACACCTACGACTACCAGACGTACGCCGACCTCGACGGCAACCACGCGACGGCGAACTGGAATCCCCGGCAGTGCGCCAAGGGCTACACGTTCCACCGCGTGCTGTACGGCCCCTACCGTCTCAAGCATCCCATCGTCCGCCGGGGGTGGAAGGCGTGGGCCGACGCCGGATTCCCGGAGCTGACCGAAGAGCTCCGCACCAAGTACATGTTCGAGCGCCGGGGGCAGGACGAGTTCGTCCAGATCGCCTGGGAAGACGCCTTCACCTGCATCGCCAGGGCCCTGGTGGCGATCGCCGAGCGCTACAGCGGAGAAGACGGCAAGGCCCGCCTGCTCGCGCAGGGCTACCAGCCCGAGATGGTGGAGGCGATGGGAGGGGCCGGCACCCGCACCGTCAAGATGCGCGGAGGCATGGGGCTCCTGGGCGTCATCGGCAAGTACGGGATGTACCGGCTCAACAACTCGCTGGCGCTGCTCGACGCCGCCATCCGCCGGGTCGGCCCCCGGGACGCGAAGGCCGGGCGCACCTGGTCCAACTACACGTGGCACGGCGACCAGGCGCCCGGGCATCCGTGGGTGCACGGGCTGCAGGCCTCCGACTGCGACTTCAACGACCTCCGGTTCTCGAAGCTGATCATCATGGACGGCAAGAACCTGGTGGAGAACAAGCTCACCGACTCCCACTGGTTCATCGAGACCATGGAGCGCGGCGCGAAGATCGTGGTCATCGCGCCGGAGTACGGGCCCCCGTCCACCAAGGCCGACTACTGGATCCCCATCCGGCCCCAGACGGACGCCGCCCTGTGGCTCGGCGTCACCCGGCTGATGATCGAGAACCGGTGGTACGACGAGCCGTTCGTCAAGGCCTTCACCGACTTTCCGCTGCTGGTGCGGACGGACACCCTGCGCCGCCTGCGCGCCCGGCGAGGTCTTCCCCGGGTACCGGACCACGCTCGCCGCCGACGGCCCGTCCATGACGGTGCAGGGGCTGACCCCCGAGCAGCACGCGAAGCTGGGCGACTACGTGGTCTGGGACGAGCGCACGGGCGGGCTGCGCGCGCTGACCCGCGACGACGTCGGGGCTCGCATGGCGAGCCAGGGGATCGAGCCGGCGCTGGACGGCACGTGGACGGTCACGCTGCGCGACGGCCAGGCCGTCGAGGTCGCGACGCTGTGGACGCTCTATCGCACGCATCTCCGGGACTACGACCTCGACACGGTGGCCGAGATCACGCACGCGCCCCGGGACCTCGTCCGCCGGCTCGCCGAGGACCTGGGCACGCTGAAGCCGGCGGCCATCCACCAGGGCGAGGGGATCAACCACTGGTTCCACGCCACCGAGATGAACCGGGCGGCGTACCTGCCCCTCATGCTCACGGGGAACATCGGCAAGCCCGGGGCGGGGTGCCACACGTGGGCGGGGAACTACAAGGCGGCGCTCTTCCAGGGCTCGCCGCAGACCGGGCCGGGCTTCAAGGGCTGGGTCGCCGAGGACCCGTTCCAGCCGAACCTCGACCCCGACGCCCACGGACGGGACGTCCACGCGCACGCCTACACGAAGGACGAGGAGCCGGCGTACTGGAACCACGGCGACCTCGCGCTCATCGTGGACACGCCGAAGTTCGGCCGCCGGAACTTCACCGGCGACAGCCACATGCCGACCCCGACCAAGGCCATCATGTTCACCAACGTCAACCTCATCAACAACGCCAAGTGGGCCTACGGCATCGTCAAGAACGTCAACCCCAAGGTCGAGATGATCTGCGCGATCGATCTCCAGATGACCGCCTCCATCGAGTACGCGGACATCGCGCTGCCGGCCAACAGCTGGCTCGAGTTCGAGGGGCTCGAGATCACGGCCAGCTGCTCCAACCCGTTCCTCCAGATCTGGAAGGGCGGCATCCCACCCGTCTTCGACAGCCGTGACGACCTCATGATCCTGGCCGGCATCGCCCGCGCGCTCGCCGACGTCACCGGCGACCGGCGCTTCGCCGACTACTTCAAGTTCGCGCTCGAGGGCCGGCGCGAGGTGTACATCCAGCGGCTGCTCGACACCAGCACGACGACGGCCGGGTACCGGCTCGGCGACGTCATGGCCGGCAAGTACGGGCCCCCCGGCGGCGCCCTGATGCTCTTCCGCACGTATCCGCGCATCCCGTTCTGGGAGCAGGTCCACGACAGCGAGCCGTTCCACACCGACACCGGACGGCTGCACGCCTACGCCGACGTCCCGGAGGCGATCGAGTACGGCGAGAACTTCGTCGTGCACCGCGAGGGGCCGGAGGCCACGCCCTACCTGCCCAACGTCATCGTGTCGTCGAACCCCTACGTGCGCCCCGAGGACTACGGCATCCCGCCGGCGGCCGAGCACTGGGACGAGCGGACCATCCGCAACGTGCGGCTCCCGTGGAGCCAGGTGAAGGCGACGAAGAACTTCCTGTGGGAGAAGGGCTTCCGCTTCTACTGCCTGACCCCCAAGACGCGGCACCGCGTCCACTCCAGCTGGTCCAACGTCGACTGGCACATGCTCTACGACTCGAACTTCGGGGACCCCTATCGCCTCGACCGGCGGGCGCCCTCGGTCGGCGAGCACCAGCTGCACGTGAACCCCCAGGCCGCCCGCGACCTGGGGATCAACGACGGCGACTACGTGTACGTGGACGCCAACCCGGCCGACCGGCCGTACCTCGGCGCGACGCCGGACGACCCCTTCTACCGCGTCGCCCGCTGCATGCTGCGCGTCAAGTACAACCACGC
>JAICGY010000444.1 GCA_025922915.1 Candidatus Methylomirabilota bacterium
AGCACGGTCTTGCCCAGCGCGTTGACGAGGGCGTAGAGCGCGGCGGCCGCGAGCCCGACCGGCCCCCCGACGCCCAGCCCGATCAGGATGTAGCCGGCCTGCCCGATGGCCGAGTAGGCGAGCGCCTCGCTGGCGGTGCGCACCGACACGGCCTGGTGCGCGCCGTACAGGATGCTGGCGGCGCCGAGGACGAGCAGCGCCGGCGCGGCGAGCGCGAGCTGGGCGGGCAGCAGCTCGCCGCCGAAGCGGAGCAGACCATAGGCGCCGATGTTGGCGAGGGCGCCCGCCAGCACCGCGGCGACGGCGGGCGGCGCGTCGCGGTAGATCGGCGGCAGCCAGGAGTGGAAGGGGAACAGGCCGAGCTTGATGCTGAATGCCACGAAGAGCAGCACGGCGGCGAGCAGCGACGCCTCCGGCGCCGCGGCGCCCACGCGCGCGGCGATGTCCTGCATGTCGAGGGAGCCGGCGAGGTGGTAGAGGGCGGCGACGCCGGCGAGGAAGAACATCGAGCCGAGCAGGTTCACCACCGCGAAGATGAGCGTCGCCCGCACCTCCCGCTCCCGCCGCCCGTAGCCGGCGAGCACGAACGCGGTCGCCATCGAGACCTCGAAGAAGACGTAGAAGTTGAAGGCGTCGCCGGTGACGAAGCAGCCCACGAGCCCGGCCGCCATGAGCAGCGTCAGCGCGGGGAGCGTTCGCTCCGCGACGCCCTCGAGGGCGGCGTAGGCGAGCGTGGCGAGCAGCACGGCGACCGACACGAGCGCGAAGGCGAGGCCCAGCGCGTCGGCGCGGAGCGTGATGCCGACGCCGGCCGGCCAGCCGCCGGTGACGACGACGACGGGCAGCGGGCCGCGCGCCACGTGCGCGAGCGCCGCCCCCGTCGCGGCGAGGACCGCGACGGCGGTCCACGCCACGGCGGGCCGGCGGCCGTCGAGGAGGGCGAGCGCGATCCCGGCGATCCACGGCAGGGCGAGGGCGAGGATCATGGCGCGGGCCTCTCCTCGCGATCGAGGGCCTGCTCCTGGCGCGTCTGGGCCGCCAGCAGGTCCTCCTGGTCGATCGTGCCGTGGGTCTCCCACACCGCGTAGACGAGGCTCAGCAGGAGCGTGGCCACCCCGAAGCTGATGACGATGGCGGTCAGCGCCATGGCCTGCACGAGGGGATCGCTCGCCGTCGTGCCATCGGGGACGGGCAGGATGGGCGCGCGCCCGCGCTGCAGGCCGGTCGCCAGGACGAAGAGCGTGGCGGCGTTGGAGGCGAGGATCATCCCGGCGACGTCGCGCAGCAGGTCGCGCTGCAGGAGCAGGTAGACACCGGCGCCGAACAGCAGGGCGGGGGCGAGGGCCAGGAGCAGGGTCACGCCGGCTCTCCGGCGTGCGCGACGGCGGACACGACGCGCACGGCGAAGCCGAGGACGACGAGGAAGATGCCGAGGTCGAAGAGCACCGCGGTGTGCAGCGCGAGGGCGCCGAGGTGGATCGGCTCGCTCCCGGGCTGCGGGAAGTGCGTCAGCGGGGGGTGGCCGGCCAGGCAGGGGCCGAAGGCCACGGCGAGCACGAGCGCGAGGCCCAGCACGGCCGCCCGGGACGCCAGGTGGACGGGAAGCAGCCGCTCCACCGTCCGTGTGCCGAACGCCGCGTACTGCAGGAGCACACCGATCCCCGCGATCACTCCCGCGGCGAAGCCGTCGCCGGTGTCCCCGTACCCCTTGACGAGGATGGCGGCGGCCGTCACCAGCGCCGCGGGCAGCAGCAGCCGGACCACGCTCCGGGTGAGCAGGCCGGTCACGGCCGTCTCCGGCCCAGGAGGACCGTGATGCCGACGAGGACGGTGCCGATCACCGTGATCTCGCCCACGGTGTCCAGGCCCCGGAAGTCGGCGAGGATCACGGTCACCGCATCGGCGCCATGGGCGTCGGGGGTGCGGGCGAGCAGCGCGCGCGCCATGGTCGCGTCCCCGGCGGGGCGGGACAGCACGCTCCAGCCCACGACGAACGCGAAACCGGCCGCCAGCAGGGCCAGGAGCGGGTTCCGCAGCCGCCACGCGCCGTCCGGGCGCCGCGCCTGGCGGGCGAGGGCGGCGCGGGGGAAGCGGCTGAGCAGGGCGACCAGCAGCAGCGCAAGCATCGTCTCCACGAGCACGGCCACCAGCGCGACGTCCGGCGCCCCGAAGAAGGCGTAGGCGCCGGCCAGGCTGAACCCCGTCGCCGACAGGGCCAGCGCGAGCGCCAGGTGCCTCCGGGGCGCCGTGGCCCCGAGGGCGGCGCCCGCCGCGAGCAGGAGCGCGAGCGCGAGCGGGACGTCCGGCGCGGTGACGGGCCCGGTGTCGAACGGTACACCCCGGGTGGCGACGAGGCCGAGCCCGACGAGCGCCGCGCTCGGGACCATGATCGGCGTGATCCGGCTGCGGAGATCCCGCAGCTCCCAGCGCAGCAGGCGGCGCGAGAAGAGGTTGAGGGTGCGCAGGCTGCCCCCGTACCAGCGAAGCGGCCCCACGCGCGCGCCGAGCGTCGCGAGCGCCTTCGCGGCGGGGCGCCACCGGGCCTCGAGCCAGATCAGCAGGGCGCCGCCGGCCCACGCGGCCAGCGCCAGCACCGTCTCCGGCCGCGCGAGATGGTAGGCGAGCTCCACCGGCGCCGGCGCGCCGAGGATCGCGTGAGCCGCCGCCTCCGCGAGCCGGGCGACCGGCGCGGGCCGGATCCCGCCGGCGAGCGCCAGCGCGGCGAGCGCGACCACCGGGACGACGAGCAGCGCGGGGATCGGGTGCGTTGCCCCGCGGGGCGGGCCCAG
>JAICGY010000445.1 GCA_025922915.1 Candidatus Methylomirabilota bacterium
CCAGAACCTCTCGGTGGCGGACTCGCCGTCGGAGATGGCCGCGCAGATGCGGGCCATCGTCCGGGAGCGGCTGGCCGCCGGGGAGTCGCCCGAGCAGGTGCGCCGCTACTTCGTGCAGCGCTACGGCGAGTGGATCCTGCTCGAGCCGCGGCGCGAGGGCTTCACGCTGCTCGTGTGGATCGTCCCCGTCGTGGCGGTGGCGCTCGGGCTCGTCGCCTTCGCCGTCCGCGTCAGGCGCTGGTCACGCCGGGGCGCCGGCCCGCCGGCCCCGCCCGTCGCCCGGGCGATGAGCGAGCGCATCCGGCGGGAGATGGAGGCGGAGCAGTGAGCGGGACGCTCGGGCTCGTCCTCGCCCTCCTCGCCCTCGGCGTCCCCGCCGCGCTCTTCGCGCTGTGGCCGCTCCGGCGCGGCGGCGGCGGGCTGCTCCTGACACCCCCCGCCGATCCGCGGGAGGCCCACGAGGACGCCAAGCGGGCGGCGCTGCGCGCGCTGCGCGAGCTGGACTTCGAGCACGCGGCCGGCCACATCTCGGACGAGGATCACGTCGCGCTGCGCGGCCGCTACGAGGCCGAGGCGGCGGCGGCGCTCGACGCGCTCGACCGGCTGGGGCCCGTGCCCGAGCCGGCGCCGGCACCGGCCGCGCCAGCCGGCGCGCCCGCCCGGGCGGGGGCGTGGCGGCATCCCGTCGCGCTCGGCGTGGGCGCGGTCGCGCTCCTGGTCCTCGGCGGAGCGATCGGCGCGGGGATCGTCCAGCACACCGCCCCCGATCCCACGGCCGGCCGGCCGCAGCCCGGCTCCCGCCCGCTCGCGGCCCTCGACGCCCCGGGGGCGGCGGACGCGCCGCGCGCACTCACGCCGGAGGTGCTGCAGGGCATGCTGGGGGCGGCCCGGCAGAGCCTGGTCGCCGGACGCTACAGCGAGGCGATCGCCGCCTACCAGGCGGTGCTGAAGCGTGATCCGAGGAACGTGGACGCGATGACCCACCTGGGCTTCATGTTGGCCCTGGCCGCGCGCGCCGGCGACCACGGCCCCGAGATGAGCAGCCACGCGGTCGAGCTGCTGGACCGCGCCCTCGCCATCGACCCCGACTACCTGCCGGCGCTCCTCTACCACGGTCAGGTGCTCTACGAGCTGAAGCAGGACGTGCCGGGGGCGATCCGCTCCTGGGAGAAGTTCGTGGCCGCGGCGCCGCCGGGCGAGGATCGCGATCGCGTGAGCGCGATGCTCGCCGAGGCCCGCGCCCGCGTCACGTCGCCGCCGGCCTCCCGCTGACCGGGGCGTCCTCCGGCGCGCGTCGCCTCAGCGGCCGGCGGGGACGGCGAGCGGCGCGGTGCGCTCGACCGACAGCGGCACCGAGATGACGGGCTCGCCGCGCACCATCAGGAAGGGCACCGTCCAGAACACCTGCACGGCCAGCCGGCCGTCATCCTGGGTGACGAGAACGCCCCGCTCGTCGATCGACACCCCGGCCTCGTCGGTGGCGCGGAGCACCTTGTCCTTGAGGTCGGAACCGGCCGCGCCCTGCGCCGCCTCGCGGCTGACGACCTCGTCGACGGCGTTGGCCACCACGAGCCACGACCATCCCGCGAGCATGCCGCCGTACGCGACGTAGCCCAGTCCGATGATCACGAGCCCCCAGAAGATGACCTTCATCCGTGGCGCCCCCTCAGGCTCCGTCGCTCGGCAGGTAGACCCAGATCTTGGCCGCCGCCGGCAGGCCGAGGGTGATGGACTGGCCCTCGCCGGTGGCCGTGATCGTGCCCGCCCACGGCGCCACCTCGGTGATGCGCAGGCGACGCCCGGGCCGGACGTTGTGCCGCCACAGGTGCTCGAGCAGGTTCTTGTCGGCCTCCGCCTCCTCGGTGATCCGCTCGACGACGACGGTCGTTCCCTCCCGGGCCTGCGCCAGCGGGATGGGCTCCACGCGGGTGGCCCGCGCCATTCCGGGGATGGGGTTGCCGTGCGGGCACGTGCTCGGCATGCCGAGCAGCTCGGCGAGCCGGTCCTCGACCCGCGGCGAGATGGCGTGCTCGAGGCGGTGCGCCTCCTCGTGGGCATCGGTCCAGTTGAGCCCGAGCGTGTCGGTGAGCCAGCGCTCGAGCAGACGGTGACGGCGCGCCATCACCTCCGCGACCTCGCGCCCCTTGGCCGTGAGCACGAGCTCCTTGCCCCGCCCCATCCGCACGTATCCCCCGCGCGTGAGCCGGTGCATCGACTCGGTGACGGCCGGCGCCGAGACGCCCATGTGCTTGGCCAGGCGCGCGCCGATGACGGGGCGGCCGCTGCTGGCGAGGTCGTAGATCGCCCCCAGGTAGTCCTGGACCGAGACGGACGCCCCGGCGTCGGACGGCGCGGAAGCGCTCGGTTTTCGTGTTGACTTCCTCGCCATATTAGGCTTAGTTAATGACCAGTCCCCGGCCCGGCGCGCCGCCCGGGCGCCGGCGGCCAGTATAGCGTGCGGCTCGCGCGCGCCGCAAAGAAAGGCCCTCGCATGCGGGCACTGCCGTCCCCCTGGGCCGCCACCGCCGTCGCGGTCGCCCTGCTCCTCGCCACGCCGATCGTGGGCGTCCTGTCCTCCCTCGCCACACCCGCCGTCGACGTCTGGCGCCACCTCTGGCGCACGCAGCTCGTCGAGCTCGTGGGCAACACCGTCCTTCTCCTCCTCGGGGTCGGCGTCGCCACGCTCCTGCTCGGCACGACGCTCGCCTGGCTCGTCGTCGCCTACCGCTTCCCCGGCCGCGGGCTGTTCGAGTGGGCTTTGATCCTGCCG
>JAICGY010000446.1 GCA_025922915.1 Candidatus Methylomirabilota bacterium
CCGGGCATGAACCGCAGCGCGTCCGGCAGGCCGTGGCGCGCGACGACCCGGTGCTCGTGCTGGTGCCGCGGGTTGGCCAGCGGCAGCGACAGCGCGCCCACCCGGGCGCGGACGAGGATGGGCAGGATGGCCTCCAGCGGGACGTCGTGGACGTGGGGGCCGTCGTAGTTGCCCCAGCAGACGTGCAGGCGGATCCGCTCCGGCGGGATCCCGGCCGTCGCCTGGTTGATGGCCTCGACGTGCAGCTCGGCCGCGCGCAGGAAGCGGTCCAGCGGGTCGTGCTGGAAGAAGCGGACGCGCTCCATGGCGAGGTCGGGGCAGTCCAGCTGCAGCACGAGCCCGCGGGCGTGGATCAGGGCGTACTCCTTGCGCATCTCGCGCGCGAGCGCCATGACGTAGCGCTCGTGGGAGTCGTAGTGCGCGTTCAGGAGCACGGTGGCGATCGTCCCCGGCGAGGCGGCCGTCATGAAGCGCTCGACGAACGGGGTCGGGGCGGCGTCGGCGCAGCGCAGGAAGAGATCGCACTCGCGGGCGGCCTCGCCCAGGTCCTCGTAGCGGACGTCGGCGATCGCCTGCGGAGCGTCGGCGATCCGGGCGGCGCCGGCACGGCGCCGCTCCAGCATCGCCGCGTAGTCCGGGAACTCCGCCACGTCGCGTGCGGGCAGCCGCGCGCTCGTGCCGCCGAAGCCGCGCATCCGCCGGGCGACGTAGGTCGAGAAGCCGGCACGCGGCTGCTCGCCGTCGTTGCCGATGTCGACGCCCACCTCCCGCTGTCGCGCGACCACCGTCCGCACGGCCGCCTCGACCTCGCGCTCCAGCGCGCGCTCGTCGACCGGCTCGCCGCGGTCCTGCCTGACCAGCAGGTCGCGCAGCGCCGGCGGGCGCGGCAGGCTGCCGACGTGGGTGACGAGGATGCGGCCGTCGCTCCTGGGCATGGGTCCCGGCGAGCGGATGATAGCGGGGGGGCCGACCGCTCACAATCGGGCGCTTGTGCCGGGGCGCGGCCGTCCTCTATCGTGCGCCGCGACCGGTGCTCCGGGCGCCGGGGGAGGGAAGCCATGCTGGGAGACGTCGTCGAGCTGTCCGTCGTGGTGCGGAACCTGGACGAGGCCGTGGAGCGCTTCACCAGGCTCTTCGGGCTGCGGGTCCACCGGCGCGGGGAGTCGGAGCGGTTCGGGTTCAGGAACGCGATCCTGCCGACCGGTAGCGGCCACATCGAGCTGATGGAGCCGACGGACCCCACGAAGGCCGTGGGCCGCTTCCTCGAGCGGCACGGCGAGGGCGTGTACCTGGTCGGCTTCGAGTGCGCCGACGTCCCGGGGGCGGTCGCCCGGCTCCGGTCCGACGGGGTCCGGGTGGACAGCCCGCGGGAGGACATCGCCTGGATCCACCCCCGGCAGACGCACGGCCTCTTCGTCGAGCTCCGCCACCGGGAGCGCTACGAGTAGCGTCTCGCTGCGGCGGGCCTCACGGCGGCGCGAGGCCGATCGCCCGGGCGACGGTCTCCAGGTGGGCGGCGGGATCCCCGAAGTCCAGCGCGGCCGCATGGATCCGCGTGTGGAGGAGCGGGAGCGGGTGCTCCTGGCAGTAGCCGATGGCGCCGAGGATCTGGTGGCTCCGCCGGGCGACGGCGAGACACGCCTCCGCCGCGTACGCCTTGGCCATGGCGAGCTCGGTCTCACCGGAGCCCCCGGCCATCGCCCACGCCGCGAGGTGGAGCAGGCCGCGTGCGCAGTCCACGTCCCTCACCATGTCGGCGCAGGCGTGCTGGATCGCCTGGTAGCCGCCGATGGGCCGGCCGCCCTGCACGCGCGTCCTCGCGTGCTCGACGGTCAGCTCCAGGATCCGCTGCGCCAGGCCCACCATCTCGGCCGCCCGGGCGAGGGCGCCCGGCCGGCACGCGGCGCCCAGGAGCTGCCGGCCGCGCCCGGGCGCGCCCAGGCGATCGGCGGGCTGCACCTCGACGCCGTCGAACTCGACCGCGAAGAGCTTCTCTCCGCTCATGGCGTCGAGCGGCCGCCGGACGATGCCGGCCCGGCTCGCGGGGACCAGCAGGAGCGCGAGCTCGCCCCCGTGGCGGACGGCGACGACGAGGTCGTCGGCGACGTGCGCGTCGTTCACGAAGAGCTTCGTTCCCGTGAGGCGGCCCGGGAGCGCGCAGGTCATGGCCACCCGGTCGGGATCGGGCGATCCGGTCTCCTCGGCGAGCGCCAGCGTCACGATGCGCGCGCCGGCGGCCAGGGCGGGGAGCAGGCGCGCGCGCTGGGCCGCGCTGCCGCCGGCGACGAGCAGGGACGTGGCGACGACGGCGCTCGCGATGAACGGCCCCGGGAGGGCGGCCCGGCCCATCTCCTCGACCAGGAGCACGACGTCGAGGAGGGACCCGCCGGTGCCGCCCAGGTCGGGCGGGACGAGGAGGCCCGACCAGCCGAGCTCCGCCATGCGGCGCCAGAGGACGTCGTCGAAGCCGCGCTCGTCTAGCGCCAGCGCCTGGGCACGCTCGATCGGACAGTGCCGGCGCAGGAAGTCCCGGGCGGTGGAGACGAGGAGCTGCTGGGCGGGGCTCGGCCGGAAATCCATTCCGTCAGGACGCGGTGCCGGCGCCGCCGCGGGGCTCCGCCGGGAGCCCGAGGCCGCGGACGGCCACGGTCGTGCGCAGCACCTCCGCGGTGCCGCCGGCGATGGTGTGGCCGAGGCTGGTGAGATACGCGTGCGAGATCTGCCCGTCGAGCCGCGCCCACGGGGATCCCGGCCGGAGCGGC
>JAICGY010000447.1 GCA_025922915.1 Candidatus Methylomirabilota bacterium
CGCGGCCACGCGGCCCGCCATGATCGTGCTGGGCGGCAGCAGCATGCACAAGGGCGCGCACGGGTGGACGGGCGCGCGCGCCGTGGCCTGTCTGCCCGCCCTCACGGGCAACCTCGGCATCCCCGGTGGCGGGCTGGGCCCTCGCCACGGCAGCGCCGCCCACGGCCAGGCCCTCGCCAGCATCGTCGCCGAGGACCGGCGACCGCCGGGACAGTACGTGCCCAACCAGATGACGCGCATCACGGAGGCGCTCCTCGACGGCCGCGTGCGCGCCCTGCTCCTCTTCGGCACCGACATGGTGTCATCGTTCGCCGAGGCCGGACGCGTGGCGGAGGGGCTGGCCCGGACGGATTTCCTCGTCGCCCACGACCTGTTCCTGAACGGCACCGCCCGGCGCTTCGCCGACGTCGTCCTGCCCGCGACCGCCTGGCTGGAGGAGCTCGGCTGCAAGTCCACCAACACCCACCTCTACCTGATGCCGAAGGTGCTCGAGCCCGAGGGCGAGGCCCGGCCGGCGGCGTGGGTGATGCGCGAGCTCGCGCGGCGGCTCGGGGTCGCCGACTTCTGGCCGTGGCCGGACGATAGCGGCGCGCTCGATGCGATCCTCGACCATCCGGCCACGGGCCACGCGACGGTCGCGGCGCTCGCCGCCGAGGGGGGCATCCGCGCCCTCCACGTCTCGCACGTCGCGCACCCCGACCTGACGTTCCCCACGCCGTCCGGCAAGGTCGAGCTCTACTCGACGCGCGCGGCCGCCCTCGGCTTGCCGCCGCTGCCGGTGCACCTGCCCGCGGACGGAGCCGGCTTCCCGCTCGCCTTCCGCCAGGGCCGCACGCTCACGCACTTCCACGGGTTCTACGATCACGGCAGCGCGCTCCCCACGCTCGCCGCCGCCGATCCCGAGCCCCTGCTCTGGATCGCGCCCGGCGACGCCGTCCCGCGGGCCATCGCGGACGGTGACCCCATCCGGATCTGGAACGACCGCGGCACGTTCCACGCGCGCGCCCGCGTCACGACCGCGATGCCCGCCGGCACCGTGTGGATGCGCGACGGCTGGGACGGGCTCAACCGGCTCACGGCCGGCGAGGCCGTCATCCCCGACGGGGCGGTGGACCTCTTCGGCTTCGCGGGCGGCCAGGCCGCCTACGAGGCGTCGGTCGACGTCGCGCCCCTCCGGTGAGGGGCCCGTGGAGCTGAAGCTCGGGCGGTGCACGCTGCGCCCCTGGCGGCCGGGCGATGAGCCCGCGCTCGTCCGGCACGCGAACAACCGGCGCGTCTGGATCAACATGCGCGATCGCTTTCCTCACCCGTACACGGCCGCCGACGCCCGGATCTGGCTGGGCCGGGCCGCCGCCGACCCGCGCCTCCAGAGCTTCGCGATCGACGTGGAGGGCGAGGCCGTGGGCGGCATCGGGATCGAGCTCGGCACGGACGTGGCCCGGCGGTCCGCCGAGATCGGCTACTGGCTCGGGGAGCCCTTCTGGGGGCGTGGGATCGCCACCGAGGCCGTGCGCGCCGTGACCGCCTGGGCGTTCGCGACCCACGACCTGACCCGGCTGCACGCCGAGGTGTTCGAGTGGAACCCCGCCTCGATGCGGGTGCTCGAGAAGGCCGGCTACGCGTGCGAGGGCCGCCGGCGCCGCGCGGTCTTCAAGGACGGCCGGATCATCGACGCGCTGGCGTACGCGATCGTGCGCGAGTGAGCCGGTGCCCGAGCTGCCCGACGTCGCCGTCTACCTGGAGGCGCTCGAGCGTCGCGTGCTCGGCGCCCGGCTCGAGCGCGTCCGCCTGCTGAGCCCCTTCGTCCTGCGGTCCGTCGAGCCTCCGGTCGGCGCCGCCGAGGGGCACGCCGTCGTGGGGCTGCGACGCCTGGGCAAGCGGCTCGTCCTGGCACTCGAGGGCGACCTGTTCCTGGTCATCCACCTGATGATCGCCGGGCGGCTGCACTGGAAGCCGGCGGGCGCCCGCCCGCCCGGGCGGATCGGGCTCGCCGCCCTCGACTTCGCCACCGGCACCCTCATGCTGACCGAGGCGGGCACGAAGCGGCGCGCCGCCCTCCACCTCGTCCGGGGCGAGGAGGCGCTCCGCGCCCACGATCCCGGCGGTCTGGAGGTCCTCGACGCCGACCTCGACGCCTTCCGGGCCGCCCTCGTCGCCGAGAACCACACGCTCAAGCGCGTGCTCACCGATCCCACCGTGCTGGGCGGGATCGGCAACGCGTACTCGGACGAGATCCTCCACCGGGCGCGGCTGTCGCCGCTCAAGCAGACCCGGGCGCTGGACGAGGACGAGATCGCCCGGCTGCACCGGGCGACCCGCGAAGTGCTCACGGAGTGGATCGCACGGCTGCGCCAGGAGGCGGGCGACGCCTTCCCCGAGGGCGTCACGGCCTTCCGCGAGGGGATGGCCGTTCACGGGCGTCACGGCAAGCCCTGTCCCGTGTGCGGGGCGCCGGTGCAGCGCATCGTCTATGCGGAGAACGAGACCAACTACTGCGCGCGCTGCCAGACGGGCGGCCGCCTGCTCGCCGACCGCTCCCTCTCCCGCCTGATGCACGCCGACTGGCCCCGGACGCTGGAGGAGCTGGAAAGCCGCCGGCGCGCCCGGTGAGGCCCGGCGCCGTCGGCTCTAGTAGCCGCGCGCGCGGTCGACGAGGTTCAGCAGGGGCTGGCCGGCCAGGTAGCGGCGCAGGTTCTCGGCGAAGAGCCGGCAGCAGTGCTCGTCGTAGGCCGGCATGAAGCC
>JAICGY010000448.1 GCA_025922915.1 Candidatus Methylomirabilota bacterium
CGTTCAAGTGACGGGGCTCGGTCGCGCGGTCTCCTCCCGGCGCACCACCCGGGAGGAGACCGCCGCGCGGTCCCCGGGTCTTCGAACGACAGGAAGGCGTGGCGGATGACGCCCGGGTCTCGAGGGTGGTGGCGGGGGGCGCGCGGGCTGCCCAGAGGGCCACCGCCACCGTCAGGGACAGCACGAGCGCCACCCGCCACCAGCCCCGAGGCCCGGGCGTCATCCGCGACTCCTTCCTGTCGTTCGAAGAACCGGGGAGCGCGCGGCGGTCTCCTCCCGCGTCGTGCGCCGGGAGGAGACCGCGCGACCGAGCCCCGTCACTTGAACGTCAGCCGATGCACGCCCTCGTGGTAGACGTGGTTGATCTGGGAGTTGTCGAACACGGACAGCCCGAAGTAGTACGGCCTCTTGAGGTCGTCGAACTGCACGTCCTGCGTCTTGGCCTTGTCCCCGGTGGTGACGAGCCGGCGCTTCATCTCGACAGTCCACTGACCGTCCTTCCACACCCCCTTGCTCGCGATGTCCCCGCGCGAGCCGTCGAACGGCGCCACGATGATGCCGGCCACGACGTCGCCCGCCTTGAAATTGTCCACGAACGGGATCTTGTTCTCGTCCAGGATCCAGTACTTGTCCGCGGAGGGCGTCTTGGGCATCCAGGCGGGGCCGGTCTTCTCCTTGTTGACGTTGTTCACGTAGCCGCCGCCCGTCTTGGCGTCGCCCTTCCGCCCCCAGTTGGCGTTGGCCTTCGGGTCCTTGGTGTCGTCCACGAACTGGTCGTCGACCTGGCCGACCGGGTTGGACCGGACCGCCTTCCAGTGCCACATGTCGATGGTCTCACCCGCGGCCTCCGTGTACTTGCGGCCCGGTGACTTGTCCTCGATGCCCTCGATCTTGCCGCCGCGCGCCTTGTGGCAGGCCACCCCGCATCCCTTCTTGTCGAAGTCCTTGGCGCCGACGTTCCAGAACATGGCCATCTTGTCTTCGTAGTACGTGTTGTCGTGCCCCGTGCGGTCGGGGGCCTTGCGCTGCTTCCACGTCCCGTCGGCCTGCTTCACCCAGGGCATTCGCTCGATGCTGTGGGTCGGGTCCTGCCACTGCACCAGGAAGTAGATGTGCTCCTTGTCGTGCATCGACTTCACGACAGCGCTCGTCTTGGTCATCCCCTTGTAGCCGTCCGGCTTGTAGGGGGTCTCGTCGAGCTTGATCTTGTAGGCAGGCGCCTTCTCCCAGCCCGGGTCCACCGTCCCGTCGATCGTCGGCGCCTGGTCCGTCGTGACGCTCACCAGCGACTTCTGGGCCAGGGCGGGGGCCGCCATCGCCAGCACACACAGCACGGCCGTCGTCCACGCCACCATCACGCGTGCTCGCATCGGATCGCCCTCCTTTTCCGGCCGCGCCCACTCGTGGCGCCAGCGGCCTCTGCGGTATGCGCGGCAGTGCAAGGGGCATACCCCGGCCGACTCCGCCGCCCGACGGCGGCGGCGCACGGATCCACCCGATCTATCAGGGCGATCGCGCGATCGACGATCCGGGCACCCCCCCCGGAGCTGCCCCTGGCACTGAGGCGGCCGGGCCCCGCTGGGGCACGGGCGCCCCGCTCGCGGATCGACCTGATCCTCGTCATAACGGCGTCACCGCCGTCGATCGCAGACTGATCAGCAAAGGAGACGTGATCAATGAAGACGACGGCGATCGGGGCGCTCGGTGTGGGGCTCACTCTCTCGGTCATCCTCGGCGGCGCGGTGGCGTCGACCGTGGCGCAGCGGGCGCAGCCCGCGACCCTTCCCGACGTGCGGGCCGTCCTCGTGTCCGCCCCGCAGGTGCCGCCGCCCATCGACCGACGCGGCAACGCGCGAGTGCTCGTCGATCTCGAGATGACCGAGCAGGAGGGCACGCTCGCCAGCGGCGTGACGTACACCTTCTGGACGTTCGGCGGCACCGTGCCGGGGCCGTTCCTGCGCGTGCGCGCCGGCGACGTCGTGCAGATCCGCCTGCAGAACTCGCCGGACGCCCACAACATGCACTCGATCGACCTGCACGCGGTGACGGGACCCGGCGGCGGCGCCACCGTCACCCAGGTCGTCCCGGGCGAGACCGGCACCTTCGAGTGGAAGGCGCTCAACCCGGGCCTCTACGTCTACCACTGCGCCACGCCCCACGTGCCCGTCCACGTCGCCAACGGGATGTACGGCCTGATCCTCGTCGAGCCGGCCGCCGGCCTGCCCCGGGTCGATCGCGAATACTACGTGATGCAGGGCGAGTTCTACACGAAGGGACGGACGGGCACGCCGGGGCTGCAGCCGTTCGACGCGGACAAGGCGCGGGACGAGCGGCCGGAGTACGTGGTCTTCAACGGGCGCATGGGGGCGCTGCTCGACGACCGCGGGCTCACGGCGAAGACCGGCGAGGTCGTCCGGCTGTTCGTGGGCAACGGCGGCCCGAACCTGATCTCGTCCTTCCACGTGATCGGCGAGGTCTTCGACCAGGTCTACCCGGAAGCGTCGATGGGCGGCGAGCTGCGGCGCAACGTGCAGACGACGCTGGTGCCGGCGGGCGGCGCCGCCATCGTCGAGATGAAGGTGGACGTGCCGGGGCGCTTCCTGCTCGTGGACCACAGCATCTCGCGGGCGATGGACAAGGGCGCGCTCGGCGCGCTCGTGGTGAGCGGCGACGAGCGGCCCGACGTGTTCCGCTCGCTCAGCCCGGAGATCGCCCGCCGCGCCAGCGGGCACTGA
>JAICGY010000449.1 GCA_025922915.1 Candidatus Methylomirabilota bacterium
GCACGCGGCATTCCTCGCGCTGCTCGCCGGCGGCTGCGCCCTGGCGTGGTCTGCCGACGGCGGCTGGCTCGTGGCCCACGTGCTCGACGCGACCGACGTGGCGACGCGAAAGAGCGCGATCGCGGGCGCGGCCGCGCCGGTGCCGCCGTGGGCGACCCTGCAACCCCTGCTCGGGATCGCCGCGATCGCCCTCGGAGCCGGCGCGCTGGCGCTCGTGGTCGCCGCCCGCGCGCGCGCCCGGGCGGTGGCCGCCGGCGCGACCGTGGGCGCCCTGATGCTGCTCCAGCCGGCCGCCGCCGCGGCGCTCCAGCTCGTGTCGGCCCATCGCGCCGTCGAGCCGCTGGCCACGGCGCTGGCGCGCGAGGCTCGGCCCGACGACCTCGTCGTCCACGAGGGACCTGTCGAGAGCTCGGGCGCCCTCGAGTGGTACGGAAGCCCGCGGCCCGTGATCGTGGACGGCCGCACCAGCGTCCTCGGCTTCGGCGCCGGCCGCGCCGGCGCGCGCGAGCGCTTCTGGGAGGCCGACCGGCTGCGCGCGGCCTGGGGCGGCGGCCGGCGTGTCTGGCTCGTCAGCGTCCGGCCCCCCGAGCGCAGCCTGGCCGCCTCGCTCCCCGGCGCTCGGCTCGTCCTGGCCGTCGGCGGTCGATGGCTCTACGTGAACGGAGGGCCGTCGAGATAGCGGGCGCGGAGAGAAGTCCGGGGAGCGCGGAAGACCTCGGCAGGCTGCGCCGTCAGCCCAGCAGCGACGCCGTCTCCTTCTTGACCAGCGCCGTCAGCACGTCGTTGACGGTGGCGACCGTGAGCCCGAGCTCCTTCTCCTGCACGAAGGCGACCGCCTTCTTCCACCGCGTCTCGTTCCGCGCCTTCTCGATGAAGTCGTGCCCGACCCACGTCAGCCCCGTCAGGGTGACCTCCGGGACATCGCCACCGAGCGTCGATGACACTTCCCCGGTGGCGAGACGGGCCTGCAGCATCAGGTGGGCGTGGTAGCTGATCTGATCCGGGGTGTAGCCGTCGATCTGGGGGACCGCCCCGTCGGACCCGGTGGACCGGGCTTCCAGGGCGAGCGCGATCTTGCGGACGAGGTCGATGTCTCGCTTCATGTGTTCCTCCCCGGGCGCGAGTGTAGCAGACGGGGAAGGCGGTCCCGCCATGCCCCCGCGAGACCGGGCCGAGCGCGTTGATGAACCGTTCGCCGATCGGCTAAGATCGGACGTCCATGCCCGACTTCCTCCGCACGCTCTTCCTGCACGCGCCATCCTGGGAGGGGTTCGACGGCGGCGCCGGCGCCCGCTATCAGGCGCGGCGGGAGGTGCGCTCGTTCTGGTACCCCACCTGGCTCGCCCAGCCGGCCGCGCTGGTGCCGGGCTCCCGGCTGGTCGACGCGCCGCCGGCCGGGCTGACGCTCGCCGACGTGGCGCCGCTCGCGCGCGACCACGACCTGGCCGTCCTGCACACGAGCGCGCCCTCCTTCGCGCACGACGCGCGGGTGGCGGAGGCCCTGAAGGCGGTGAACCCGCGGCTCCGGGTCGGGTTCGTCGGCGCCCACGTGGCCGTCGCGCGGGAGGCGGCGCTGGCGGCCGCGCCCGCGGTGGACTTCGTTACCGGCGCCGAGTTCGACTTCACGGTGCAGGAGGTGGCGGCGGGCCGCCCGCTGGCCGAGGTCGCCGGCCTGTCCTTCCGTGTCAACGGGCACGCGGAGCGGACGGCCGAGCGCGCCGTCCTCGAGGACATGGACCGGCTACCGTGGGTCGTCGACGTCTACAAGCGCGACCTCGAGGTCGAGCGCTACTTCATCGGCTATCTCCTGCATCCCTACGTGTCCCTCTACACGGGGCGCGGCTGCCGCTCGCGGTGCACCTTCTGCCTCTGGCCGCAGACCGTGGGCGGCCAGCGGTATCGCACCCGCTCGGTCGAGCACGTCGTGGAGGAGATCGCCCACGCCCGTCGGCTGTTCCCCCAGGTGCGGGAGTACTTCTTCGACGACGACACCTTCACCGACGATCGGCCGCGCGCGGAGGCCATCGCCCGCGGGCTCGGGCGCCTGGGCGTCACGTGGTCGTGCAACGCGAAGGCCGACGTCCCGCCCGAGACCCTGCGCGTGCTGCGCGACAACGGGCTCCGGCTCCTGCTGGTGGGCTACGAGTCGGGGAGCCAGCAGATCCTCAACAACGTGCGCAAGGGGATTCGGCTCGACCGCGCGCGCGCCTTCACCCGCGATGCCCGGGCGCTCGGGATCAAGATCCACGGGACGTTCATCATGGGGCTGCCGGGTGAGACGCGGGAGACGATCGAGGAGACCATCCGCTTCGCGCTGGACGTCGACCCCGACACGCTGCAGGTCTCGCTTGCGGCGCCGTACCCGGGCACGGCCCTGTTCGAGGAGGCCCGGGCGCGGGGCTGGCTCGAGGCCGAGCCGCTCGTCGACGGCAGCGGCGTGCAGTCGAGCGTGCTCGGCTACCCGCACCTCGGGCGCACGGAGATCTTCGACTCGGTGGAGGCCTTCTACCGCCGGTTCTACTTCCGCCCCCGGAAGATCTTCGCGATCGGCGGCGAGATGGCGCGGGACCCCGCGGTGCTCCGCCGCCGCCTGGGCGAGGGCGTCGACTTCCTGCGTTTCATGGCGCGGCGCCGAGCAGCTCGCCGACCGTGACGAGCTCGTAGCCGCCGGCGCCGAGGCCGGCGAGCATCGGCGGCAGCGCGGCGAGGAGCCGCCGCGGGGCCCCGGGCAC
>JAICGY010000450.1 GCA_025922915.1 Candidatus Methylomirabilota bacterium
CCGGCGCTTCTTGCGGGCCTGGGCCTGCTTGCGCTTCCGCTTGACCGACGGCTTCTCGTAGTAGGCGCGCCGCTTCATCTCCTGGAAGGCGCCGTCCTTCTGCATCTGCTTCTTGAGCGCCTTCAGGGCCGGCTCGATCTGGTTCCCGACGACCTCGATCTTCACGATGCGCGACGCCTGGCGCTCATCAGCGCCGCAGGTGGGACGTCGAGCGCCACGGGCGGGCGGGCGCCGAGTGGTCGACGATGTTCATCTGCACGAGGCGCTTCGTGCCGCTGACCACGGCCGCCGCGATGCTCGGAAACCCGTTGCCCGATTCCTCGACGGTCTCGCCCGCGTAGTTGACGATGCGCCAGCGCCATTCCGGATCGGCCGGCGTCGAGAATGCAGTGACTTGCATGGATTCCTCCTGCGCCGCCTACGACACCTTCACGGAGGCGCCGAGCACGATGATGAGGCGAACGGCGGCGAGGGCCCGGATGACCGGCCACGAGGGATCGAACTCCCGGGCCCGCACGCTGAACTTCGGCGCCCGCGGGTGCGCGTGGTGGTTGTTGTGCAGGCTCTCGCCGCCCGTGATCCAGGCGAGCACCCGGGAGTTGTAGGCCGTGTTGTCGAAGTTCTGCACGCCGCGCCAGTGGCCCAGCCCGTTGATCGAGGGCGCGAGCACGAACACGTAGAGCGTCGCGTGCAGCGTCATGACGGCGGCGCCCACCCACAGCCCCAGGACGAGACACAGCAGGGCCGTCCCGAGCGCGACACCGATCCAGCCGCGCGAGAAGACGTGCCGGTCGAGCGCATCCTCCGTGATGTCCGGGGCGAACTTGCGCACCGTCTCGGGATTGCGAGCCTCGCGCGCGTAGTAGTAGACGTTGAGCAGCTGCACGCGCCAGAGCCCCAGGAGCCGCGGGCTGTGCGGGTCGCCTTCCCGGTCGGTGTACGTGTGGTGCTTGCGATGGACCGCCACCCACTCCTGACGCCGCTGGCCGGTGGCGAGCCAGAGCAGTATCCGGAACATCACGTCGACGACGGGATGGACGGCGAGCGATCGGTGCGCGAGCGACCGGTGCAGGTAGATCGACGTCGCGATGACGCTGGCCTGGGTGATGGCGACGCTGGCGAGCAGGACGAGACCGGCGTGGAGGACGATCGACGTCACGCTCGCCCCAGGACCGCGCGCCCCGCGGCGCTGACGACATAGGTGGACCGCCGGCCGCCGCTCTTCTCCAGGACGTCCTCCTGTCGCTCGAGGAGTCCGCTCGCGATGAGCGCATTCACGGTCATCGGCTGCAGCTCCGCGCTGCCGAGCAGGCACGTCTGCTCCACGCCCGCGGCCCCCGGGGTCAGCCGTACCGTCAGCACACCATCGCGCGCCAGCCGCTGGAGGACGTCGCGCTGGGGCAGGCTGAGCTTCACCGCGCTCACGCGCGCCCCTGGCTGACCCGGTACCGGCCGTCGGGAATCCGCTCGACCCGCGCGCGCTGCTCCAGCTCGTCGAGCAGGGCCTCGACCCGCCGGACCACGGGCGCCCGGGTGCCGACGGCAGAGCCGACCCGCAGGAGCTCGTCCGCGAGCGCGGCCGCGGTGGCCCCGGCCGGATGCGACCCGAGGAGGGCGACCACCCTCGACTCGGGCGAGATCGGGACCCCGCGACGCAGGGGGGCGAACATCTTCCAGTCCTCCCGTGAGTCCCCTCGATGGCTCATGCGACGGGACCCCGGCGCCGGGCGCGCGCCGCTGGGGGCTTCGACACGGCCGGACGGCAGAGCAGTAAGACGCCGCGCACTCGCATGGAATCTCCTTGTCCTCCCTGGAGGCAAGGAGGCGTCGAGTAGGACGCAGTCATTCTACGCCGTACCGACGGCGCGCGCCGAGAAATCTGGCGGACATGGGCGCCGGTCGCACCCGGCGCGCTAGGACCGGTCCTCGGGGGGCGGCAGCGCCCGGGCGATCATGAGCCCGAAGACGATCATCTCCGGGCTGGTCGTCCGGTACGTGTCGAGCGCAGACAGGATGGCCGGCACGTCGGCGGGCCGCGGCAAGTGCGGCTGCTCGGGCAGCGGCGGCAGCGCGCCGAACACCGCGGGCACCTCCGCGTCGAGGGCGTCGACGACGTGCCGGCAGCGGGCTCGCGTGGCCGGATCGTCGAGGTGCGGGCGCAGCACCGTCGCGACGTGGGCGAGGAAGCCGGGCCATCGCGCGAGCATGCGGTACAGCCCGGGGACGAACCGCTCGTCACCGGCGCGGGTCCCCAGCGACGCCAGGACCGCTCGCGCCGCCGGCGGCAGCGCGGCGCCGTCCACGATCCCCGGCAGCCCCGCGATCGGCGGCGGCGGCGTCCAGGGCGGGGGCGCCTCGTGCCCCCCGGGCGGCCGCTCGCCGCGCAGGAGCCGGCGCAGCAGGCCCGCCAGCACGAGGTTGACCGGGCTCACGCGCACGAAGGCCGCGCACACCGCGCCGATGCTCGCCTCGCCCGCGTCGTCGACCCCCCACACGCGCAGCGCGTCGCGCGAGATCGGGGGCAAGCCGGGCACGTCGAGCGTCCCCGTCACGCGCCACGCCGCGGTCTGCGCGCGTCCGCTCGCGAACGCGGGTCGCAGCGCGGTCCAGACCCATTCCAGCCAGCCCGGCCGGGTGGCGAGGTGACGCTGCAGGGACGACACGTAGGGCACCGCCCAGAGCCGGCGGATCTCGTCGTAGATCGCGGCGATCTCGCCCCTC
>JAICGY010000451.1 GCA_025922915.1 Candidatus Methylomirabilota bacterium
CGGGCGTGGCCCAGATGGCTGCCGAGCCCCCAGTAGACGTCCTTGAGGTCCTCGGGGCCGTAGCGCTCGACGGGGATGCGCCGGAGGAGGACGAAGCCGCGGCCGTGCTCGAGCTCGTCGAGGGCCGCGCCCAGCGTGGCGGACAGCGTGGGGAGCGGGAAGTCGTCGCGACCGAACTGCGGCCAGCGCAGCCCCCGCCGCCGCACCACCGCGAGCGCCGCGTCCAGCTCACCCACGGCTCCGGCCGGAAGGGCCTTGACCCAGTCCGGCGATCGCGCGAGGTCCGACCCGAGCCAGGCGGCGGGATCGCTCATGGCCCGAGATGGTAGCACCCGGGCTCGCACGCTCGCGATCCCTTGAACCGCGGCCGGCGCGGGGGCACGGTGGGGTGAAGAACGGACCAGGGGAGGCGCCATGGCTACCGTCCGCAGACCACGGGGGCGTCGACCGGAGCCGATCCTGAGCGTGAATCCCGCCACCGGGGAGCGGCTCGCCACCTACGAGCCGCTCGACGAGCGCGCCATCGAGGCGCGGGTCGCCCGGGCGGCGTCCGCATTCGAGGACCACCGGCGCTCACCGATCGCCGAGCGCTCCGGCCTGCTCATGCGTCTGGCCGCGCTCCTCGACGAGGAGCGCGAGCGGCTCGCGCGGCTCATGACCCTCGAGATGGGCAAGCCGATCCGGGCGGCCGGCGAGGAGGCGGCGAAGTGCGCCTGGGCCTGCCGGTTCTACGCCGAGCAGGGCGCGGCGATGCTGGCCGACGAGCCGGTGGCGACCGACGCCGCGCGCTCGTTCGTGCGCTACCAGCCGCTCGGGCCGGTGCTCGCCGTGATGCCGTGGAACTTTCCCTTCTGGCAGGTCTTCCGCTTCGCCGCGCCCGCCGTGATGGCCGGCAACGTCGCCCTGCTGAAGCACGCCTCCAACGTGCCCCAGTGCGCGCTCGCCATCGAGGACCTCTTCCGCCGGGCCGGCGCGCCCGAGGGCGTGTTCCAGACGCTCCTCATCCACGCCGGCCAGGTCGAGCGCGTTCTCGACGACGCCCGGGTGGCGGCGGCGACGCTCACCGGCAGCGAGGCGGCCGGGCGTGCCGTCGCGAGCCAGGCGGGCGCGCGGATCAAGAAGACGGTCCTGGAGCTGGGGGGGAGCGACCCCTTCGTCGTCATGCCGAGCGCCGACCTCCACGAGGCGGCGCGCACGGCCGTGAAGGCGCGCGCCATCAACAACGGGCAGTCCTGCATCGCCGCCAAGCGCTTCATCGTCGCCGGCCCCGTCGCCGACGCGTTCGAGCAGCGGCTGGTGGCCGGCATGAGCGCGCTCGTGGTGGGCGACCCGCTCGACCCGGCGACCGACGTGGGCCCGCTGGCCACGCCGGACATCCTGACCGGCCTCCACGCCCAGGTGGAGGCCTCGGTCGGCGCCGGCGCACGCCTGCTCGCCGGCGGCCGGCGGCTGGAGCGGCCGGGCAACTACTACGCGCCCACCGTCCTGAGCGACCCGCCGGCCGACTCCCCGGCCTGCCGCGAGGAGCTGTTCGGTCCGGTCGCCGTCCTTCTCCGCGCCCGCGACGCCGACGACGCCCTGCGCCTGGCCAACGACACCACGTTCGGGCTCGGCGCCAGCGTGTGGACGCGCGACGAGCGCGAGCGCGACCGCTTCGTGGACGGCCTCGAGGCGGGTCTCGTGTTCGTCAACGGCATGGTGGCCTCCGATCCCCGCCTGCCCTTCGGCGGTGTCAAGCGCTCGGGCTACGGACGGGAGCTCGGCGTGCAGGGGCTGCGCGAGTTCGTGAACGTCAAGACCGTCTGGATCGCCGGCGACGGCCGCCGCGCGCTCGACGAGACGGAGTAGCGCGGCGACGGAGTAGCGCGGCGGGTCAGCGCGGCGGCGGCGGAGGCGGCGGCGTGCCGGCAGGCGGCGGCGGGATGTTGGCGGGCGCCGTCGTGACCGGGGGCGGCGGGGGCGGCGGCGTGCCCGTGGGCGGCGCCGGCGTGGCGGCGGCCGCGGCCGGCGCCTGGCGCGGAAGCGCGCCGCGGGCCACCGGGATCTGATGCCCCTTGGCGTACATGCACTGCATGAAGGCTGCGTCGTACCGGCTCTGCACCGAGCCGTAGGCCGCCTCGGCGCGGCTGGCGCCCACCGCGGTGCCGCCGAGAAGCCCGGCTCCCGCTCCGGCGGCAGCCCCGGTGCCCGGGCTGCCCGCGGCCGCCCCGATCGCGGCCCCCGCGGCCGCGCCGATGGCGGTGCCGATCGCGGCGCCGCTGATCGTGCTGCTCGACGACGCCCGCTCCCCCGTCGTCCCGGTCTGCTGCGCCGCCCACTGGCGGCAGACGGCGTCGTCGACCTGGAACTGCTCGAAGGTCTTCCGGTCGCCGGGCAGCACCATCACGCTCGGCCCCGTCGGGACGGTGGCGCACCCGGCGAGCAGCACGACGGCCGCGAAGGAACCGGCGAACATCTTCGTCATGGCGCTCGCGGGGGGACCTTCACCCAGGGCTCGGCGCACGAGGGCGCCGTCGGGTAGTAGGCCCCGGCGCTCTGGCAATAGTACCAGTAGCCCTCCTCGAGGGGGCCGGTCGCCGGCGCCTGCTGGACGTAGACGGGCGGCTCCCGGATGACGACCGGGGGCGGCGAGTACACGTAGGCCGGCGGAGGGTAGTACCAGACCGGCGGGCCCCACCAGAACGAGGGGCCGAACCCGACGCCGAGGAAGACCCGGGAACG
>JAICGY010000452.1 GCA_025922915.1 Candidatus Methylomirabilota bacterium
GCCCCTCGTCATGGACGCCGCCGGCGCCGACACGATCACCAAGTGGGACCGCACGCCCAGCGTCGTGCGCACGGCGGTCTCCGCGAGCCAGATCGGCCATCCGTGGGGCGACTACCTCTACCGGGACCTCGGCCTCCGCAACGTGACGTTCATCGGCCAGGACTACACCTGGGGCCACGAGGTCACGCTGGGCGCGGTGCGCACCTACACCGAGCTCGGCGGCAAGGTCGCGAAGATCATCTGGAACCCGATCGGCACCCGCGACTACGGCCCGACGGTCGCCGCCATCCCGGCCGACACCGACGCGGTCTCGGCCGTCGTGGTCGGCGTCGACCGGGTGCGCCTGTTCGAGGCCTGGTTCAATTTCGGGATGGACCGGAAGAAGAAGATCCACGGAGGCTACTGGCTGCACCAGGACGTGCTCCCGCAGATGGACGATCGCGCGATCGGTCTCATCGGAAACGCCCTGCACTATGCCGCCGGCCTGGAGACCCCCGAGAACCGCGCGTTCACGGAGGCGTTCGCGAAGAAGCACAAGCGGTTGCCGTCGTGGTTCGCCGAGTCGGCCTACACCGCGGCGCTCTGGACGAAGACGGCGCTCGACGCGATCAACGGCAAGGTCGAGGACCGGGCCGCCTTCCTGAAGGCCATGCGGACCACGCGCATCACGGCCCCGCGGGGGCCGGTGTGGATGGACGCCCACGACAACCCCGTGCAGAACGTCTACATCTCGCGCATCCAGAAGATCAAGCACCCGGTGCTCGGCGAGGTCCTCACGAACGTCCCGTTCAAGACGTACGAGGCCGTCTCGCAGTTCTGGACGTGGAAGCCCGAGGAGTTCCTGAAGCGGGGCCCGTACAAGCGATAGCCCGGGCGGGGGGCGGGTGCTGCCCGCCCGCTCCCCCGGCTGGCCCGCTCTCACGATGACGACGAGCGCGATCCTCCAGGCGATCAACGGCATCTCGCTCGCCGCCCTGCTCTTCCTGGTCGCCAGCGGCTTCACGGTCACCTTCGGGCTGATGCGCGTCGTCAACATGGCTTACGGGGCCTACTACCTGCTCGGCGGCTACGTCGGGCTGTCGATCGCGGAGGCCACCGGCAGCTTCGCCCTCGCCATCGTGGGTGGAGGCGCCAGCATCGTGGTGCTCGGCTTCCTGATCGACCGCTTCCTGCTCCGGCGCACGGGGGAGAACCACCTGGCCCAGGTGCTCCTGACCGTCGGCATCGCGTTCGTCATCGGCGACGTGGCGCTGAAGATCTGGGGCGGCGACTTCCTCAAGGTGCCGGCGCCGGCGGCCCTGCGGGGCGCGACCGAGCTGCCGGGCGGGCTCGTCTACCCGACCTATCGCTTCGTGCTCATCGTCTTCGGCGTCTTCGTCGCCGGCGTCCTCTGGCTCCTGTACCGGAAGACCCAGCTCGGCGCCGTCGTGCGTGCCGGCGTCGACGACCGCGAGCAGGTCAGCGCGACCGGCATCGACGTCGATCGCCTCTTCGTCATGGTGTCCGCGCTCGCGTCGTTCCTCGCCGGCATGGCGGGGGTCGTCGGGGGCGCCTTCCTCACGCTCTATCCCGGCGCCGAGTGGGAGATCCTGGTCGTGGCGCTCGTGGTCGTGATCGTCGGCGGCCTGGGCAGCCTCGAGGGGGCCATGATCGGCGCCCTCGTCGTGGGGCTCCTGGACGCCTACGGCCGGTGGCTGCTGCCGGAGTTCTCCTACTTCGTCCTGTTCGGTCCCATGGCGCTGCTGCTGCTCGTCCGGCCGCGCGGCCTCTTCGGCAAGGACGCCTGAGGTGGCGCCGTGGCGGGCGGCCGCCGGCGCCCTGGTCATCGCCGCCGTCGTCCTGCTCCCGCACGTCGCCGGCCCGTTCTGGATGGGCCTGGCCACGCAGATGGCGATCTTCGGGCTGCTCGCCCTCGCGGTGGACCTCCTGCTCGGCCACACCGGGCTGTTCTCGCTGTGCCACGCCTCGTTCTTCGCGGTGTCGGCCTACACCACGGCGATCCTCCAGGTGCGTCACGCGGTGCCCACCGTGCTGGCCGCCCCCGCCGGCCTGGTGGCCGGCACGCTGCTGGGCCTCGTCTTCGGCCTCGCCGTCCGCACGCGTGGCGTCTACTTCATCCTGGTCACGATCGCCTTCGGCTACGTCGTGTGGGGCGTGGCCCACCGCTGGTCGTCCTTCACCGGCGGCGACAACGGCGTGACGAACGTGCCGTTCCCGGCGGTGGGCGGCATCGGCATCGACTCGCACACCGAGTACTACTACGTGGTCCTCGCGGTCATCGCCGTGTGCGCGGCCGGCTACCGGGTGCTGATCGCGTCCCCCTTCGGGCTGACGCTCCGCGGGATCAAGGCCAGCGAGAGCCGCGTGCGGAGCCTGGGGGTCGACTCGAACCGTCACCTCTACGTGGCCTTCGCGCTCTCGGCGGCGCTGGCGAGCCTGGCCGGGGTGCTCTACGTCTACTACAACCGCTTCGTGAACCCGGTGGCGGCGTCCTTCCCAATCTCCGTCGAGGCGGCGCTGATGGCCATCGTCGGGGGCACCGGGACGATCGCCGGCCCCTTCATCGGCGCGGTCATCGTCCTGGGACTGCGCAACTGGGTGTCGAGCTTCTTCGAGCTCTACGCGGCGGTGATGGGCCTCGTGTTCATCGTCGCGGTGCTGTGGGCGCCGGCGGGAGTCGTGGGGCTCGCCGCGCGGGCGCGCGC
>JAICGY010000453.1 GCA_025922915.1 Candidatus Methylomirabilota bacterium
CCCGGGCAGGATCGCGTCGAAGAACGCGTTGCGCACCAGGTTCAGCACGATCTGGAGCGTGCTGGCCTGCGGGTTCTGGACGGGTCCCTTCAGCGACGCCACGGTGGCGACCTCGTCGCGGGGCTGGTTCTTCAGGACCTTCCCCAGCAGCTCCACCGCGCGCTCGCGTAGCCGCGCGCCGAAGGGCTTGTCCCGGTCCTGGACCTGGTCATGGACGTCGAGGTCGCGAAAGAGCGGCTTGACGTACCCGTCGATCCGCCGGTTCTGGACGCTCACCTCGCTGTAGACCGAGAAGACGCCGCTCACGACGTCGAAGCGCCCGTGGGCGCGGAGCAGGTCGTTCATCGTCCGCATGTCGGTGTTCTCGATGCGCGCGTCGATCTCGAAGTCCGCGCCGCGCACCTCCGGCCGGAACGTGGCCGTCACCGTCGTGGCGCCGCTCCCCATGAACTGCCCGCGCAGCTGCGCGGTCGCGGTCCCCTCCCGCCTATGGTTGCTCACGTTCTCGAGCACCAGGCTCGCCTCGCTCAGGAAGACGCGGTACTCGGGCCGGGCCTGACGGTTCACGAAGCCCACCGTGGCGTCCGTCATCTCCACGTGGCGGGCGCGCAGGAGCATCTCGGGATCGTTGCTGACCTTCCCGGCCGCCTCCGCCGTCTCCCGCACCGCCTCCTTCGCCGGCGCGGCGGTCTGGGGACGATAGACCCAGTCGGCGCGCAGGCCGGCCACCCGGGCCTCCTCGAGGTCGACGACCTTGACGTCCGGCGCCCACTCGACGGCTCCCGCGCCGCCGAGCGTGCCCTGCGACACCACGAGCCCCCAGCGGGCGAGGACGGGACGTAGCGCCTGGAGCTCCACGCCGCCGATCTCCAGGCGGCCCTTCACGCCGGCGTGCGGGGTGCGGAGGAAGTCTGCGTGGCCCTCGATCGCCAGACGCCCGCTCTCGAAGATGACGGCGTCCAGCCACAGCGGCGACGGGTACTGGCCGGGACCGGAGCGGACGTTGCGGATCTCGCTCGCGACCGCGTTCACGGCCTGGACGCGCACGGGCCGGGCCTGGTGGTCCTCGAGATACGTCAGCTCGCCGTCGTTCACCGTGAACGTGTTGATCTCCAGCGGGTAGATGGCCTGCAGCGCCTCCTGCCAGCCTCGCCGGTGCACGGGGACGTCGTCCTCCTGCTCGCGCTCGACGTGGGCCCGGTCGACGTGGATCCGCGGCCGGTCCAGGGTGAAGTCGGCGACGACCTTTGCCCGCAGGAGCGCCGTCCAGTCGACGCTCGCCGTCAGGCGCTCGATGCGGACCACGGGCGGGTCGGGATGAGCGTGCTGGACGACGGCGACGTCGTAGAGCTCCACGGAGAAGCCGAGGGGGTGAAAGTCGAGGGCGCGGATGCTCGCCGTGTACCCGTCGAGCTTCGCGTTCATGGCGGACTCGATGCGCCGCCGGATCGGCTCGTCGAGCGCCACGGCGAGCACCACGATCGCGAGCGCGACGGCGCCCAGAACGATCGCGAGCGCCCGCGCCCAGCGGTACCGCATACCTGCAAGAGGAGCAACCGGGATGCCACCGAGCCCTCGCCCGCGGTCGGTCGGGTCACCCCCGCCGCCCGCCCCGCACGAGCAGCGCCACGGCGAGGCCGGCGAGCACCGCCGTCACGACGCCGGGCAGCAGGCCGGGAGCGCGGGCGGCGAGCAGGCCGGAGAGAAAGGGTCCGAGGAAGATCCCGCCGTCCACGCACACCCGGTACAGCGCGGTTCGCCACGCCACCCGCGCGGCGGGGGTGACCGAGCGGAGCAGGCCGAGCGGCAGCATCCAGCCCGCCATGCCGAGGCCGAACAGCACGCAGCCTCCCGTCACCAGCGGCAGCGAGCCGAATGCCACCAGCGCGAGCGCGCCCGCGAAGGCGAGGAGCACGGCCGCCATGACGGTCCGCGTCCCCCGCCGGTCGGCGAGCCGTCCGACCGGCAGCAGGGCGACGAGGTCGACGATCTGCGCGACGGAGAGCAGCCGGGCGATGCCCCCGCGCTCGAGGCCGAACTCACGGCTGCCGCGGAGCGGGATGAGGAACTGCTCGACGGTCGAGTACGCGAGCGCGACCGAGCCTCCCGCCGCGAAGGCCAGGGCGGCCAGCACCCGGCCGCCGCCCGCCGCCGGCGTGGCATCCGAACCCGGCGGCGTGCCCCGTGCGAAGAGCGGGCCGGCCGTCTCCCGGGGCAGCGTGGCCAGCAGCGCGGGCAGCACCGCGAGGCTGAGCAGGAGCGGGGCGCACGCGACGAGCAGGGTCGCGTTCCACGCCAGGCCGCCCGGCAGCGCGGCGACCAGCCCCACGCCGGCGAGCATCCCGATCATCGCCGAGAACTCGAAGGCGTTCAGACCGGACGCGAGCCGGCCGCCGGCCCGGAATCGCAGGATCGCCGTCAGGCCCGCCATCATGCCGAGCGTGTGCCCGACGCCCATGAGCGCGCGTCCCAGGACGATCAGCGGCAGCGAGCCCGTCGCGATGATCAGGGCGCCGGCCACGAGGAAGGCCGGCGGCAGCACGAACGCGCGGCGCAGGTGGTGGGTCACGAACAGTCCGACGGGGATGTCCGCCACCATGCGCGCGAACCCGAACGCGCCCGCGACGGCGCCCAGCTGCCAGTCGGCCAGGGCGGCGGCACGGCCGAGGTCGGGCAGAAGCGCGGGAAACGCGCCAAGCGAG
>JAICGY010000454.1 GCA_025922915.1 Candidatus Methylomirabilota bacterium
CGTCGAGTCCGCGCCGCATGAGCGCCGCGGCCGACGTGCGCCCGGCGACCCGCACGCCTGGCACCTTGCCGAGCGTCCCGACCAGCTCGTCGGCGAGGCCCTCGCCAAAGGCCGCGTCGTCCAGGTTCCCGCTCCGGGTGGCGAAGGGAAGGACCGCAATGGAGGCCTCGCTGATGCGCGCCCGCAGGAACGGCGTCTCCCGGACCGGGGCAGCCGACGAGAGGAGGACGAGGGCGAGGAGGGGCAGGCTCTTCAGGAGTCGGCGGGTTCCGCCCCGCGTCCGCTCGGCTTCTCCAACCCGCAGCCGTGCCGACGCCGGGCTCGCCGCTGCGGCTTCCAGGAGCTCCACCACCTCGGCGGCATCACGCGGGCGATCCTCGGGGCGCTTGGCCAGGAGCCGGTCCACCAATGCCGCGAGCGCCTCCGGGACGTCGGGTTGTCGGATGGCGACAGGCTCGGGGACCTCCGAGAGGTGGGCGGCCAGACGTTCCTGCCGCAGACGGCCCGCGAAAGGCGGCGCGCCGGTCAGGAGCTCGTAGGCCACGGCGCCGAAGGAATAGAGGTCCGCCCGGTGATCGATTTCGGGGCTCCCCCTCACCTGCTCGGGTGCCATGTAGGCCGGGGTGCCGAGGACGAGCGCGTCGTCGGTCAGTTCGGGCTGGGGCGCCTCCGGGGTATCCCGCAGGACGGGCACGCCGTCCGCGGGCTCCTCCTCCGGCGTATCTCCCGGGCCTTGGGCGGCCGCCAGCGCCTTGGCCACGCCGAAGTCGGCCACGAGTGCGTCGCCCTCCTGTGTGAGCAGGATGTTGGCGGGCTTGATGTCGCGATGGACCAGACCCTGCCGGTGGGCGTAGGCGAGCGCGCGCGCGACGTCGCGCAGGAGCCTCAGCGACTCGGGAAGCGGCGTCCGGCCCTCGCGCCCGAGCCGGTCTCGCAGCGTCTCGCCGTCCACGTACGGGGTGATGTAGAAGAGGAGCCCCCCGGCGGCACCGGAGTCGTACAGGGGGAGGATGTGGGGGTGCGACAGGCGCGCGGCGAACTCGATCTCGCGCTGGAACCGCGCGGCGCCACGCGACGGGCCGTCCTCGGGTACCAGCTCGGGGCGGAGCAGCTTGATCGCTACGAGCCGTCCGTGACGCTCATCGCGCGCCAGATACACCGTGGCCATCCCGCCCCGCCCCAGCTCCCGCTCGATCGTGTAGCGGCCGGCCAGAGCCGTCCGGAGGGCTTCCGGAACCCCGCCTTCCCGCTCGTCGACCTCGGCCAGGAGGGGCGCGGCGAACTCGGCCGCCGACAGGTCGAGGACCGGACTCGCGGCGGCCCGCTCGCACGCCCGGAGGAGCCGCGCGGCCTCGGCCCGCTGCGCCGGGTCCAGGCACCGCGCCTCGAGGTGGGACTCTCTGGCGTCCGCCGGCAGTTCGAGCGCCTCCGCCACCACGGCCTTGAGGGCCGACCACCCCGGTTCAGCCTGCGTCATGGCGCAGCTCCTGGTAGAGCCACCCCCTGGCCACGGCCCACTCGCGAGCCACCGTCCGCTGCGACACCTCCAGCGCGGCCGCGGTCTCCGCCTCGGTCAGGCCGGCGAAGAAGCGACACTCGACGACCTGCGCCAGCCGCGCATCGAACCGCTCCAGCCGCTCGAGCGCCTCGTCGAGCGCGAGGAGCGCCTCGGCGCGCTCGGCGACGGGGATGTCCACCTCGTCGAGCGAGATCGGCACGGGCGGGGTCCCGTCCGGCAGGCCGCCGCGGCGCGCGGCGCGATGGCGGCGGGCGTAGTCGATCAGGATCCGCCGCATGGCCCGCGAGGCGATGGCGAAGAAGTGGGCGCGGTCCTGCCACTGGACCCGGGTCTGGTCCACGAGCTTCAGGTAGGCCTCGTGGACCAGGGCAGTGGTGGAGAGGGTGTGCCCGGTCGGCTCGGCGCCCAGCTGATGGTGGGCGACCCGCCGCAGCTGGTCGTAGACAAGCGGAAGGAGCCGCTCCAGCGCGCCTGGGTCCCGCTCCCGCAGGGCCACCAGCGCCTCTGTGATCTCCGGATCTGTCTGAAGACTCAGGCTCTTAGCCCTCGGCGCCCCCCTGGCGTCTCGGCCTGGACTCTCGCGGTTGTACAAATGGCTCGGGGCGCGCGGCCGTTGACCCCGGAGGACGGGTGTGGGCACGGCCGGCGTCTCGGCCGTCCGCCCAGGCCAGCGGAGAGGGCTAGGCCCAGGACGACTCCAAATGTAGGAACCGGGGGTCATTCATGCTATGGCCTGCCCGGGCCTGGCGTGAAACCATGCGAAATCCCGCGTCTCCACAGGGGAGGTCGCGTCCTGCCGGCGCGCACGATCCCCCTGCGGCGGGCACACTTACACAGGAGGCAACGAACATGAGAAGCATGGCCCTGCTGTCTCTCGCCACCATCCTCGTGGCGTGCTCCGATTCTCCGCAATCGCTGGTGTCGCCCGTACCGGAGGGTCGGCTGGAGGCATCGGGTCCCGCTCTCAACGCCACCGTGCGCTTCGGTCTGGCGCCGGGTAGCGTCGGAACGGACTTCCTGCCCCCAGCCTCCCACGACCAGTCGATCCATGCGTACGACAACATCCGACCCCAGGCCGTGGTCATCGCCGCCGGCGGCAGCGTCACCTTCGAGATCTCGTTCGCGAACCACCAGGTCGCGATCTACGAGCCCGGCAAGCGACCCGAGGA
>JAICGY010000455.1 GCA_025922915.1 Candidatus Methylomirabilota bacterium
GGCGCGCCGGCCGGTGTAGAATCGCGGCCGTGTTCTCCGGCGGCTCCTACGAGGAGGTCGAGCGCTGGCTCCGCAACTTTCTCACCTCCCACGCCAAGCGCGAGCACCCGCGCATCGAGATCGTGCTCGACGCCGGGGACGAGCGCGCGGGGCGCTCGTCCGGGGCGCGGCTCCGTTTCGATGAGCGGGTGAGCGACCTCCTGGAGCTCGAGTACCGGGAGGTCGCCGAGCATCGCGGCGAGCTCGCCTGGTGCGCGGCGCTCGCCGCGAGCGTGCGTGAGCAGGCGAGGCAACTGCTCGCGGCCGCCCCCGTCCCGGACGCCCGCGCCCGCTAGCCGTTCGCCGCCGGCGGTACGATCGAGGGACCGGTGCCTGCGCGCCGGAAAGGAGGCGGCCATGACGATCGCGACCATCCTGGCCACCAAGGGAGACAAGGTCTTCACCGTGCGGCCGGAGCAGTCCGTCCGCGAGGCGCTGCGCCTGCTCGCCGAGCACAACGTCGGCGCGCTGGTCGCCGTGGACGACGGGCTGCGCCCGGTCGGCATCCTGTCCGAGCGTGACGTCGTGCGGAGGGCGGCGCGCGACGAGGCCGTGTTCGCCCGCACCGTCGGCGAGCTGATGACCCGCGACGTCATCCTCGGCACCCCGCAGGACGACCTCGCGTCGGTGGGCCGCACCATGGTCCAGAAGCGGATCCGCCATCTGCCGGTCATCGAGGCGGGCCGGCTCGTCGGCATCGTCTCGATCGGGGACGTGGTGAAGGCGCAGCGCGACCAGTTCGCGGGGGAGGTCGACACGCTGCAGACCCTGGTCATGGAGCAAGGCCACTGATGCCGGAGGTGGGGACGCCCGCGCGTCCGCTGCGGGTCGCCATCGTGGGCGCCGGGCCGGCCGGCTACTACGCGGCGGAGGCGCTCCTGCGCCGGGACGACGTCGTGGTCGAGGTCGACGTGCTGGATCGCCTGCCGACGCCGTACGGGCTCGTCCGGGCCGGGGTGGCCCCCGATCACCAGAAGATCAAGGCCGTCACGGCGGCGTTCGACAGGGTCGCGGCGCACCCGCGCTTCCGCTTCTTCGGTTGCATCGACCTCGGCGACGACGTCACCGTCGACGATCTCCGGAGGCACTATCACCAGATCGTGTACACGACGGGGGCCCAGACGGACCGCCGCATGGGGATCCCGGGGGAGGACCTGGCGCGCAGCCACCCCGCCACGGAGTTCGTCGGCTGGTACAACGGCCATCCCGGCTACCGCGATCACGTCTTCGACCTGAGCCAGGAGCGGGTGGCGGTGGTCGGGGTGGGCAACGTGGCGGTCGACGTGGCGCGCATCCTCTGCCGGACGCCGGCGGAGCTGGAGACGACCGACATCGCCGAGCACGCGCTCGAGGCGCTGCGCGCCAGCCGGGTTCGCGAGGTGTTCCTGCTCGGCCGCCGCGGCCCCGCCCAGGCGGCCTTCACCAATCCCGAGGTGAAGGAGCTCGGCGAGATGCCGGGCGCCGACGTCATCGTCCGCCCGGACGAGGTCGCCCTGGATGCGGTGAGCGCGGAGGCGCTGGAGCGCGCCGGCGACCGGGGCACGCGGAAGAAGGTCGAGATCCTGCAGGCGTACGCCGGACGGCCCCCCCAGGGCCGGCCCCGCCGCCTCGTGCTGCGGTTCCTGGTGTCGCCGGTCGCGCTCGTGGACGACGGCGCCGGCGGCGTGGGCGGGATCCGTCTGGTGCGCAACCGGCTGGTGGCGACGCCCACCGGCAGCCTGCAGGCCCAGCCCACCGGCGAGGTCGAGACCCTGCCCGTGGGGCTCGTGTTCCGGTCGGTGGGCTACCGCGGCGTCGCGCTGCCCGGCGTGCCGTTCGAGGAGCGCTGGGGAGTCATCCTGAACGAGAAGGGCCGCGTGCTCGAGCCCGCGACCAAGACGCCGCGGGTCGGGGAGTACACGGCGGGATGGATCAAGCGGGGGCCGAGCGGCGTGATCGGCACCAACAAGCCCGACGCCGTCGAGACGGTGGCCGCCATGGTGGAGGACGCGGCCGCGGGGCGGACGCTGAGGCCGTCGGCGCCGACGGCGGCCGCCGCCGAGCGGCTGATGTGGGAGCGCGTCCCGCACTGCGTGGCCTACGAGGACTGGCGCCGGCTCGACGCGCTCGAGGTCGAGCGCGGCCGGGCGCTGGGACGGCCCCGGCTGAAGTTCACGCGCGTCAAGGAGATGCTCGACGCGCTGGGCGGCGGCGCCGGTGGTGAATAAGCGCTTGACCCTGTTCGTCAGCCAAGTGTTAAATGAGCGCGGGTTGTGAATCTCATCACGAAGAGTCCCAGGGAGGATTCCCCATGAGGGCGCTGCGCAGCTCGTTCACCGCCGCCGTCGTCGCGGCGGCACTCGTCACCGGCGCCGCGGTCGGCGCGGCGTGGGCCCAGGGGGAGTGGAAGGCGCCGGCCGACGCCAAGAACATGAAGAACCCGGTCAAGGGTGTCGGCACCGCCAAGAAGTCGGTGGAGACGAACTGCGCCTCCTGTCACGGGGCCGGCGGCAAGGGCGACGGCCCGGCGGCGGCCGCGCTGCCGCCGCCCAAGCCGGCCGACTGGACGTCCGCCAAGGTCCAGTCGCAGACGGACGGCGAGCTCTTCTGGAAGATCACCAACGGGCGGGGCGCGATGCCTCCGTGGAAGCAC
>JAICGY010000456.1 GCA_025922915.1 Candidatus Methylomirabilota bacterium
CCCGTCGTCGACAAGCGGCTCCGCGAGAAATTTCCCCCCCGGTAGCGGGCGCCGGCCCGCCAAGAGGAGCGTCCCGTGCTGGCTGATCGGTTGAAGACCCTCGCCCCGTCCTCCACGCTCGCCGTGCAGGCCAAGGCCAAGGAGCTGCGGGCCCGCGGCGTCGACGTCATCTCGTTCGGCGCCGGCGAGCCGGACTTCGACACGCCGCAGCGGATCAAGGACGCGGCGATCCAGGCCATGCAGCGGGGCCAGACCAAGTACACGGAGGTCGGGGGCATCCCCGAGCTGCGGGCCGCGGTGTGCGCGAAGCTCCGGCGCGACAACGGCCTCGACTACGAGCCAGCCGACGTGCTGGTCTCGGTGGGGGCCAAGCACACGCTCTTCAACGCCGTGGTGGCGCTCGTGAACCCGGGCGACGAGGTCCTCGTGCCCAGCCCCTTCTGGGTGTCCTACCCCGAGCAGGTGCGCCTGGTGGGCGGCGTCCCCGTCGAAGTCGAGACGCGCGAGGAGACGGGCTTCGACCTCGATCCCGAGCGGCTCCGCGCCGCGGTGACCGCGCGCACCAGGCTGATCGTGGTCAACAGCCCGAACAATCCCACGGGCGCCGTCTTCTCGCGGCCGGCGCTCGAGGCCGTGGCCGCGCTCGCCGTCGAGCGGAACCTGTGGCTGGTGGCGGACGAGTGCTACGAGTCCCTCACGTTCGAGGGGCGCCACGTCTCGCTCGCGGCCTTCGGCGACGAGGTCAAGGCGCGCACGCTCGTCGTCAACACCTGCTCGAAGGCGTACGCGATGACCGGATGGCGCATCGGCTACGCGGCCGGGCCGCGCCCCCTGATCCGGGCGATGACCGACGTGCAGAGCCAGGTCACCTCCAATCCGTCGTCCATCGCGCAGTGGGCGGCCGTCGAGGCGCTCTCCGGTCCCCAGGACGAGGTGGCGAAGATGGCCGGCGACTTCGACCGGCGGCGCCGCCTGATCGTCGCCGGGCTCACCGCGCTCCCCGGCGTGCGCTGCGTGACCCCGAAGGGCGCGTTCTACGCCTTCCCGAACGTGTCGGCGCTCTTCGGCCGCGTCTGGCGGCGGGCCGAGGGGGCGGTGACGCTGGCGAGCTCGCTCGACGTGGCGGCGTTCTTCCTCGAGGAGGCGCGCGTCGCGGTCGTGCCGGGCCGTGACTTCGGCTCGGACGCCCACGTCCGCCTCTCGTACGCGACCAGCGACGCGCTGATCACCGAGGGGCTCCGCCGGGTGGGCGAGGCGCTGGCGCGGCTCGGATGACCGATCCCTGGGCGGCCGCCCTCGAGGTGGCCGCGGCGGCGGCGGTGACGGTGGTCATCGGTCCGAGCGACGCCGGCAAGACCTCGCTGGTCGCACGGCTGGCCGGCGCGCTCGTCGGCGCCGGCGAGGTCGCGGTCGTCGACGCCGACCTGGGCCAGTCCGTCGTCGGCCCGCCCACGACCATCGGGCTCGCGCGGCTGCGCGCGCCCGCGGCCGATCTCGCGCGGGCGCCGCTCGCCGGGCTCGAGTTCCTGGGCGTCACCTCGCCCGTGCCCTGCCTGCGCGCGACGGCGGCGGCCACGCGCCGGCTCGTCGAGCGGGCGCGCGCTGCCGGCGCCGTTCGCGTGCTCGTCGACACCTCGGGCCTCGTGCACGGCGAGGTCGGCCGCGCGCTCAAGCGTCTGAAGATCGACGCCGTGGCGCCGGACCTGCTCCTGGTCCTGCAGCGGGCGAACGAGTGCGAGGCCGTCGCGCTCCATTACGAGGCCGCAGGCCTCCGCGTGCTGCGGCTTCCCGCGGCGCGGGCGCGGCGCCGCTCGGCCGAGGCGCGGCGCCGGTACCGGGAGCAGGCGCTGGCCGCGTACCTCGCCGCCGCCGTCCCGGTGACCCTCGAGCTCGCCCGCGTGCCCGCCCGTCCCGTCGCGGGTGCCCGCGGGCTGGTCGTCGGGGCGCTCGACGACGTGCTGGTCGGACTGGAGGACGAGCGAGGGGACACGGTCGGCCTCGGGCGGGTGTGCGCGCTCGACGTGAAAGCGGCCACGCTGACGGTCGAGACGGCCGTGGGGGCCGGGCGCATCGCGGCGGTGACGATCGGGCGGGAGAGATTCCGGCCGGCCGCGTGAGCCGGCCGCGCACGGCCGGCGCGCCCGTCCCCGCGACGGACGCGCCGGCGCGCGGCGGGCTACTTCGTGCCGCTGCCGGTCGTCGACCCGGCGCCGGACCCGCTCGGGCTCGTGGTGCCCGGGCTGCCCGGTGTCGTCGTGGACGGCGAGCTGGACGGGGCCGTGGTGCTGGGCGGCGAGGCCGACGGCGTCCGATCACCCGGGCGCTCACCGAGGCGCTCGTTGCCGCCCTCGGTGCAAGCGGTGAGCGTCAGCCCCAGCGCGACGGCGCAGAGACCGTGGAACAATGTCTTCATGATCGAACCCTCCTCCCGTGAGCTGTCGAACGCTGGCAGGGGGTGCAATCGACGTGCCCCCCACGTCTTGACAGGGGTGGGGACAGCCGTTACTAGTGCGAAGAAGCACGCGACAGCAAAAGGAGATTCCGGCATGAAGCTCGAGGGCGCCTACGAGGTCCCCGCGCCGCGGCAGCGCGTCTGGGATGCATTCCAGGACCCGGACCAGCTCCGCCAG
>JAICGY010000457.1 GCA_025922915.1 Candidatus Methylomirabilota bacterium
GGACCTCGACCACGGTGGTGAACGCCTACGTCATGACCGCGGTGCGGACCTACCTCCAGGCGCTGCAGGCCAGCCTGCGCGCGCGCGGCGCCCGGGGCCGGCTCTTCGTGATGCAGTCCTCGGGCGGCGTGGCGACGGCGGAGGCGATGGAGCGCTACCCGGTCCGGATGATCGAGTCGGGGCCGGCGGCCGGCGCGCTCATGGCGGCCGTCTACGGCGAGCTGAGCGGCGACCGCGACCTGATCGCGTTCGACATGGGCGGCACCACCGCCAAGCTCGCCCTCGTCGAGGGGGGCCGGCCCTTCACCACGACGTCCTTCGAGCTGCACCGCGTCCGCAACGCGCCCGGCAGCGGGCTGCCCATGAACATCCAGGCCATCGACCTCGTGGAGATCGGGGCGGGCGGCGGCTCGATCGCGTCCGCTCGGCTGGGCGTCATCGCGGTCGGGCCGGAGAGCGCCTCGTCCACCCCGGGCCCCGCCTGCTACGGCCGCGGCGGCGTCGAGCCCACCGTCACCGATGCCAACCTCGTCCTCGGCTACCTGAACCCCGAGGCGTTCGCCGGGGGCGCCCTGCGGCTGGACGTCGACGCGGCGCGGCGCGCGCTGGAGGAGCGGGTGGCCCGCCCGCTCGGCCTCTCCGTCGAGCAGGCGGCGTGGGGCGTGCATCGGGTGGTGACGACGAGCATGGAGCTGGCGACGCGCGTGGTGTCCATCGAGCGCGGGCGGGACCCGCGCGGGCTGACGCTGGTCGCCTTCGGCGGCTCGGGCCCCGTGCACGGCTGCCGGCTCGCGCAGGCGCTCGGCATCCCGCGGGTGATCCTGCCGGCGGCGGCCGGCGTCACGGCCGCGCTCGGGCTGCTGGCGGCCGAGGTCCGCTTCGACGTGGCCCGCACCTACGTCCGGCGCCTGGACGCGCTCGATCCCGCGCACGTCGCGGCGATGTACGAGGAGATGGCGGCGCAGGCGCTGGCCGTCGTGCGCGAGTCGGCGGCGGCGGGCGCGATCACGGTCGTCCGCTCGCTGGACGCCCGGTACGTCGGCCAGGGCTACGAGCTGACCGTCCCCGTGCCCGGCGGCACGCTGGACGCCGCGGCGCTGGCCGGCCTGCGGGCCGCGTTCGACGAGGTCTACGCCGCGCGCTACGGCTACGCCCAGCCGGCGGAGCCGGTGGAGGTGGTCACGTGGAAGCTCTCGGCGATCGGCGGCGCCTCCGGGCTGTCGCTGCCGAAGGCCAGGCCGAACGGGCCCGCCGGCATGGCGCGCCGCCGCGCGTACTTCGGCGAGGCGGCGGGCTGGGTGGACTGCGCTGTCCACGCGCGCGACGCGCTGGCGCCGGGCACGCGGCTGTCGGGGCCGGCGATCGTCGAGGAGCGCGAGTCGACGACGGTCCTGCCGCCCGGTGTCGTGGCCACCGTGGACGAGCACGCGAGCCTGATCGCCGAGGTCGGCGCCCCGTGACCGCCGCGCCGGCGCGCGCCGCCGTCGATCCGATCACGCTGGCCGTGGTGTGGGGCGCGCTGCAGTCGATCGCCGTCGAGATCGGCACCACGGTGCACCGCACGGCCTACTCCGAGCAGGCGCGGGAAGGGCAGGACTTCTCGGTGGCCGTCTTCGACCCGCAGGGCCGGATGGTCGCGCAGGGTCCGTACTCGCCGGGCCACATGGGGGCGATGTCGTTCGCGGTGAGGAACGCCCTGGCCGCCTACCCGGCGGAGACGCTGCGACCGGGCGACGCCATCCTCCTGAACGACCCGCGCCTCGGCTCCGGCCACCTGCCGGACTTCTTCATCACGCAGCCGGCCTTCCACGAGGGCCGCCTCGTGGGCTTCGCCGTCAACATCCTGCACCACACCGACGTGGGCGGCCAGCGGCCGGGCAGCCAGGGCGTGGAGGGCATCTTCGACTACTTCCAGGAGGGGCTGCGCATCCCGCCCACGAAGGTGTGGTCGGAGTACCGCGAGAACGAGGCCGTCGTCGGGATCATCGCGGCCAACACGCGCACGCCCGAAAAGGTGCTCGGCGACCTGCGCGCCCAGCGCAGCGCGCTCCGCGTGGGCGAGCTGCGCCTGGTCGAGCTGGTCCGCCGCCACGGCCACGAGACGGTGGCGGCGGCGATGGAGCAGATCCTCGTCCGGACGGAGGCCGGCATGCGGGCGGCGATCCGCGCCATCCCCGACGGCGTCTACGCGTTCGAGGACTTCATGGACGACTTCGGGCCGGGCACGCCGCCGTTGCGGGTGGCCGTCACCGTGCGCGTGGCGGGCGACGCGCTCGAGATCGACTACGAGGGCTCGAGCCCGCAGACCGCCTCGGGCATGAACTCCTACATCAACTACACGCGCTCGTACGCCTACGCGGCGGTCAAGTGCCTGACCGACCCCACCGGCCCGATGAACGAGGGCGCGCTCCGGCCCATCGCCGTGACCGCGCCCGAGGGGTCGTTCCTGAACCCGCGCCCGCCGGCGGGCGGCGGGCCGCGCGCGATCATCTGCTACCGGGTGTTCGAATCCGTGCTGGGCGCGCTGGCCCCCGCGCTGCCCGACCGCGTGGCGGCCGCCGCCTCGCACATGGCCAACCCGACCTTCGGCGGCTGGGACCGCGGCCGCGGGCGCCGGTTCGTCGCCTA
>JAICGY010000458.1 GCA_025922915.1 Candidatus Methylomirabilota bacterium
AGAAGACACGGCTGCGGCATGGGCCCGCCCCCCGCCGCCACCGCCCGGAGCGCGGGACACGGGCCGCGAGCATCGTGGGCGGCCGACCGCGTGGAAGGAGCGGCGAGGCCGTGAACTTCCCGGGTGTCAGGCGGGGGCGGCGCCGGGCTCGGGCAGGCGGTAGATCGCGGTGTGCAGGACGTGAGCGACCGGGCGCGCGCGCGGCCCGGCCAGGATCGCCAGGTCCAGCTCCACCATCTCCCGGCCCTTGCGCTCGAAGAGCGAGCGCACGCGGCCGCGGGTGGCGAGCGTCTCGCCCACGCGGGCGCCACCCAGGTGCCGGACGACGCTCGACACGTGGATCCACGGTCCCATGCGGACGTTCCGGTCCAGGGCCCGGTTGGCCTGGTCGAGGTAGAAGGCCGGGTGGACCCAGCCGTCCGCGCCGCGGTAGAGCGGCAGGTCGTCCGCGACGCGCTCCAGCCACGCCGCGGCCTGCGCCTCGTCGTATCGCGCCACCGGCGTGCCGAGGGCCCCCAGGCCCTCGAGGTGCGCGCGCGTCGCCTCCGGCCGCGGGTCCGGCAGCGGCGCCTCGGCGTAGAGCTGCACGTTGAGCGGCGTCGGGAGCCCGGCGGGCAGGGTGGCCTCCAGCGCTGCCGCGTCCGGGGTGGCCGCCGTCGAGGCCGTCACGGTCGCGGTCACGGCACGCGCGTCCCGGGAAGTCACCGCGCCCGTCACGATGACCTCTTCCTCGTCGAGCACCGGCCGGGCCAGGCGCAGCGTGCCGGTGCCACGCTCGAGCCACGCGGGCCCCAGCGCGGCCACGAGCGGGCGGGTGAGGTAGGCGTAGACGGTGACGCCCGGCACGAGCGCGCCACGGAACCCGTAGCGGCGCGCCACGTCGTCGTCGTGGATGCGGTTCTCGCTGTGGGTGTTCCGGGCCTTGACGCGGTACTCGGCGAGGGTGTCGGCCGCCACGCGCGGAAGTCTACGCAGGGGAACTCCGGCGGTCAACCGAGCGGGTATACTGGAGACCGCATGGGGCGCTGGCTCGTGGGCGGGCTCGTGGTGATCCTCGTGATCGCCGTGGCGGTGATCGGCTGGGCGATCTCCATCAACAACCAGCTCGTCCGCCTCGACCAGAGCGTCGGCGCGTCCTGGGCCAACGTGCAGAACGTCTACCAGCGCCGGGCCGACCTCATTCCCAATCTCGTCGAGACCGTGAAGGGGTTCGCCACGCAGGAGCGGGAGGTCCTCACCGAGGTCACCGAGGCCCGGTCGCGCGCCACCAGCGTGCAGCTGTCCCCCGAAGCGCTGAACGACCCCAAGGCCATGCAACGGTTCGAGGCGGCGCAGCAGCAGCTCTCGGGCGCCCTCAGCCGGCTGCTCGTCGTCGTCGAGCGCTATCCCGACCTCAAGTCCAACCAGAACTTCCTGGCCCTGCAGACACAGCTCGAGGGCACGGAGAACCGGATCGCGGTCGAGCGCCGTCGCTACAACGAGACGGTGCGTGACTACAACACGCGGCTCGCGCTCTTTCCCGGCAGCGTGGTCGGCCGGCTCGCCGGGTTCCAGCCCAAGACGTTCTTCGAGGCAACGCCCGACGCCGCGACGCCGCCGCGGGTGAAGTTCTAGCTGTTCCTCGCCGTCCTCCTCGCTCTCGCGCTCGCCGTCCCCCCCGCGCCGACGGCCCGGGTCAACGACTACGCGCACGTCCTCTCCGCCCCCGAGCGCGAGCGGCTGGAGGCGGCGCTGGCGGAGCGCGAGCAGGCGACCGGGGCGCAGATGGTGATCGTGATCTTCCCGTCGCTCGAGGGCGAGAGCCTCGAGGACTTCGGGATCCGCCTGGCCGAGCAGTGGCGCATCGGGCGCAAGGAGCTCGACAACGGGGTCATCCTCCTGGTCTTCATCGCGGACCGGCGGCTCCGCATGGAGGTCGGCTACGGCCTCGAGCCCGTCCTGCCCGACGCCGAGGCCGGCCGGATCATCCGGGAGGTCGTCGCTCCGCGGTTCCGCGAGCAGCGCTGGGCCGAGGGTCTACAAGCCGCCGTCGACGCCGTCTTCGCCCGGGTCGCCGGCGAGCCCGCGCCGCCCCCGGCCGCCGGGCGCGGCGGCGTCGATCCGTGGACGCTGGCGCTGCTGGGCGTGTTCGGCGTGGTCGCCCTGATCCTGGCCGCGGAGGTGCTGGGCGCGGGGCGCCGCGCCCGCCGCCAGGTCTACAGCACGCGGGGCCGCGGCTGGCACTCGCCGACCATCCTCGTGCCGCCTCGCTGGGGGAGCCGGGGGGGAGGATGGCGGGGCGGCGGCGGCTTCTCCGGCGGGGGCGGCCGCTTCGGCGGCGGAGGCGCCAGTGGCAGCTGGTAGCCACCCGCGCTGGACGCACGCGCTCCTCGACGACGCCGACCTCGAGGCGGTGGAGCAGGCGATCGAGGCGGCGGAGGCCGAGACGTCCGGCGAGATCCGCGTGCACCTGGAGCGGAAGCTGCCGCCCGGCGCCGGCGACGCCCTGGTGCGGGCGCGCGACGTGTTCGCCCGGCTGGAGATGCACCGCACGGCGGCGCGCAACGGCGTCCTGCTCTACCTCGCCGTGGACGACCACCGCCTCGCCATCGTGGGCGACGAGGGCCTCCACGCGCG
>JAICGY010000459.1 GCA_025922915.1 Candidatus Methylomirabilota bacterium
GCGCGTGCCACGACGTGAGCATCGCGAGCGGGATGGCGGCGCCGGCCTCCCAGGAGACGGCCTCGGGCAGCGGCAGGCAGTTGGCGGCGGGCACCTTCACCAGCTCGGCGTAGCCGCCGTCCTTGTGGGCGCCCAGGTAGCCGTAGCGCAAGCACACCGTCCGCTCGCCGCGCAGGCAGAACTCGCAGGTACCGCACGAGAACCCGGGGAACACGATCACCCGCTGCCCGACCGCGGGCGTCTTCACGCCGGGGCCGAGCGTCTCGATGGTGCCCGTCACCTCGCAGCCGTTGACGTGGGGCAGCCCCTCGGGCGGCGGGAACCGCCCGTCGAGCAGCAGCATGTCCACGTGATTGAGCGCGCACGCGCGCACCCGCACCACGACCTCGCCCGCCCCCGCCTCCGGGTCCCGGTAGTCGCCGTAGATGATCCGGTCGCTGCCGCCGTGCTCCTTGAAGTACGCCGCCTTCACTCACACCTCCTGATCGGATGTCCGGGGCGAGACGCGCTCGGGGGACCCTAGAACGGAACTTCGGTGCGCTCGTCCCGCACGCGCCTGGCCTTGTGGTCCCAGCGCGGGAGGCAGCCCGGCTCGCCCACCTCGACGCTCACGCGGATGCCGAGGCCGAGCTGGAGGTCCTTGGCGAGCGCCTCGCCCAGCGCCGGCCGCTCCGTCGGCGCCAGCGCGGCCGCCGGGTCCACGCGCACGAGGATGTCGTCGAGGCCCTCGACGCGGCGGAACACGATCTGGAACTCGTCCACGTCGCGGTGCGCGCGGACGATCTCCTCGACGCGCCGCGGGTAGACGATGATGCCCCGGACCTTCTTCATGTCGTCCAGCCGGGCGAGCACCCCGCCCTCGAGCGCGAGGAGCGTCCGCCCGCAGCGGCAGCGGCGGTCCGCCAGCTGGACGACGTCGCGCGTGCGGTAGCGGAGCAGCGGCATCGCCTTGCGGTAGAGGCTCGTGAAGACCAGCTCGCCCCGCTCGCCCGGCTTCACCGGCCGGTCCTGCTCGTCGAGGACCTCCGGATACACGTAGTCCTCGTGCACGTGCACGAGGCCGCTCCGCGCGTCGCACTCGAAGCCCCACGCGGCGATCTCGGTCAGCCCCGGGAGGTCGAAGGCCCGGGCGCCGTAGGCGGCCTCGATGCGCGCGCGCGTGGCCGGGATGGAGGCGCCCGGCTCGCCCGTGTGCCAGGTGATCCGGAGCTTCGTGTCCTTCGCGAGATCGATGCCCTTCCGGGCCGCGTGCTCGGCCAGGAAGAGCGCGTAGGACGGCGTGCAGCCGAGGACGGTGATCGGGTACGTCAGCAGCGCGTCGATGCGCTGGTCGGTGGAGAGCCCTCCCGCGGGGAAGACGCAGCACCCGAGGTCCTGGGCGGCGTGGAACCCGCTCCAGTAGCCGATCCACGGGCCGTAGGAGAAGGCGGCCATCACCATGTCCGACGCCCGGACGCCGAAGGCCCACAGCGAGCGCGCGTAGGAGTGGTAGAAGCCGTACCAGTCCCGGGCGGTATCGAGGAACGCCAGCGGCCGCCCCGTCGTGGCCGACGTCATGTGGATCCGCAGCACGTCGGCGAAGGGCACCGCGAGCACGTCCCCCCACGGCGGCCGCTCGGCCTGGTTCTGCTTCAGCTCGTCCTTCGTGGTGAACGGGAGCCGGCGCAGGTCGTCGAGCGTGCGGATGCGCGCCGGATCGACCTTCGCCGCCCGGAGGACGCGACGGTAGAACGGGCTGCGGGCGGCGGCGTGGGCCACCTGCTCGCGGAGCCGCCGCGCCTGCAGCCGGCTCATCTCCGCGCGCGGGGCGCGCTCCAGGCGGGGCTCGAGGTAGCGCGACGCCACGGCCGCTCTCAGGTGCCCTGGAGCAGCTCGCTCATCCGCGTGAAGAACTTGTCGGCCATCATCTTGGCCACGCCGCCCAGCATGCGCTGGCCCACCGAGGCGATGAGGCCGCCGACCTGCACGTCGGCCACGTAGGACACGCGCGTCCCCGGACCGCTGTCGGCCAGCGAGATGGTGGTCTCGCCACGGATGAAGCCGGGGCCTCCGGAGCCGTCGACCGCCATCCGGTACGAGTCGGGCGGGTTCTTGTCGCTCAGCCGCACCTTGCCCTCGAACGTCCCCTTCACACCCCCGACGCCGACCTTCATCGTCGCCTTGTACTCGTCGGTGCCGATGGCCTCGAGCTTTTCACACCCCGGGATGGCCTGGCGGAGCTGGTCCGGGTCCTGGAATGCATCCCAGACGCGCTGCCGCGGCGCGGGGACCTCGTAGGCGCCCTCGAGCTTCATGCCGGAATCTCCTTTGCTGTCGCGTGCTTCTTCGCACTAGTAACGGCTGTCCCCACCCCTGTCAAGACGTGGGGGGCACGTCGATTGCACCTCCTGCCAACGTTCGACACCTCACGGAGGAGGGTTCGATCATGAAGACATTGTTCCACGGTCTCTGCGCCGTCGCGCAGGGGCTGACGCTCACCGCTTGCACCGAGGGCGGCAACGAGCGCCTCGGTGAGCGCCCGGGTGATCGGACGCCGTCGGCCTCGCCGCCCAGCACCACGGCCCCGTCCAGCTCGCCGTCCA
>JAICGY010000460.1 GCA_025922915.1 Candidatus Methylomirabilota bacterium
GCCGTACTCGAACAGGCACGGTCCGGTCGGCGGGTGGCGCCGGATGTAGACGTCGGCCGCGTAGCCGAAGAAGCGGCGATCGACCAGGCGGCAGACCACTGGATACGTCGACTCCAGCGCCGCCGTGAGGGTCGAGAGGACGTGGTGCCGGTAGATCGCCAGGCGCGCGGACGGTGCGAGCCCGTCGCCGGCGATCAGGAGGGCCGCCGGCACCTCGGCTCCGTCGAGCAGGGCGGCGCGAAACGCCGCCTGCAGCTCAGCCAGCGCGGGCATCCACCGCTCCGCACGCGGACTCCATGACACACGCCGCCTGGCGCGCCTCGGCGAGGAGGACGGCGAGCGCCGGGATGTCCGTGTCCCACTCGACGAGCGTCGGGACCGGACCGAAGCGCGCGACGGCGCGGGCATGGAGGCGCCACACCTCCGGCCCCACGCGCGAGCCGTGGTCGTCGATCAGGATCGTGCGCTCGTCGGCCTCGTTGACGGCGTGGCCTGCGAGGTGGATCTCCCCCACGGCCGCCGGCGACAGCGCGTCGACCCAGGCATCGGGATCCAGGCCGAGATTCCGGCATGTTACCCACACGTTGTTGAGGTCGCACAGGAGGCCGCACCCGGTCCGCCGCGCGAGCTCGCCGAGGAACTCCGGCTCCGGGATCGGCGAGTGATGGAAGCGCAGGTAGGCGGACGGGTTCTCCACCAGGATCGCCCGCCCCAGCGCCCGCTGCGTCTCGTCGACGTGACGACACAGCACCTCCAGCGTCTCCTCGGTGAAGGGCAGCGGCAGCAGGTGGTTCAGGTAGGCGCCGCCGGTCCTGCTCCAGGACAGATGCTCGGACACGAGGATGGGCTCGATCCGCTCGACCAGGATCTTCAGTCGCGCGAGGTGACGCCGGTCGATGCCGTCCGCGCTGCCCAGCGACAGCCCGACGCCGTGCAGGGCTACCGGATAGGTCTCGCGCACACGGTCCAGCTGGCGGACGGTGGGTCCGCCGCCCATGTAGTTCTCCGGGTGGGCCTCGAGCCAGGCGACCGCGGGCCGGGTGGCGACGATCTCGGCGACGTGGGGCGCGCGCAGCCCGATGCCGGCCTGCGGCGCTGGCCTCGCGACCGCGCGATCCGAGTGCGCCACCACCCGGCTCCGTCGGGCCGCCTCTAGCTCTTCTTGGCCTGCAGGCTGCCGTTCACCAGGCGCTCGCACGTCCCCTTGGGCACGTAGACCCAGGCGTCGCCCTGGGCGTCCCGCCTGGACGTCCCCGCGCACGACGAGTTCGCGGTCTGGCAGTCGTTCTTGCCCGCCTTCGTGACGCCGTAGCACTTCTCGGCCTCGAACTTCGGGGCGGGCGCCGGACCGCCCTGGGCGGTCGCGTGCAGCGCGAATGACAGCGCGGCGGCCACGGCGGAAGCGGTGATGACCTGGCTCTTCTTCATGAACGTCTCTCCTTTCGGCTCGAGATCGTCCCACCACGGCCCTTCGATCCAGCGGAGCGTGGGGAGTCTCACGGCCAGAACGATAGCCGAGCCCCGCGGTGCGCTTGTCACAGGCCCGTGAAATTCGAGGCCCGACACCCGGCGTGTGGCGGCCAGGGCGGGACCGCCGGGCTCAATTCTCGTTTCACGAGGCTCCGTGCTGCTTTAGCTCGATCTCGATGAAGGCGAACTCGAAGGGGTTGGCGTTGCGGACGTCGTGCTCCACGCCGGCGGGGCGGAAGTACGGTTCGCCCGCGGTGAGCGCCGCGGACGTGTCGCCGGCTTGACCGTGCGTCGCCAGCGTCCCGGTCGTCAGCGGCACGACGACGTACGGCCACTCGTGCCGGTGATGGCCGGTGGCCGCGCCCGGCGCGAAGCGCCACTCCGTCACGCGGACCTGGGCGTTGTCGATCTTCACGGTGGCGACGGCAGCGCGAGCAGTCGAGTCTGGCATGTCGCATGATAGGAGGACAGCGCCCCACGATGAAAGGCGCTGTCGTGAGGAGGGAGCGGAATGGTCGATCCGGACAGACACAAGGGCGACGTCGAGGCGACCACGGTCAGCATCCGGCAGGGCGGGGCGCGGTCGATCCAGGCCAGCGAGGTGACGATCAAGCAGGGCGGAGCGGCGCAGGTCCAGGCCGATCAGGTGACGATCACCCAGGGTGGCATCGGTGTCGCCCGGGTGCAGAGCGCGCGGGTCGTGGCCGGCGGCGTCGCCGGCCTCGTGGCCCACGAGGCCGAGCTGCAGGCCTCGGCCGCCCAGCTCGTGCTCGCGCGCGACGAGGCGGAGCTGGAGCAGTCGGCGGCGGGCATCGTGATCGCCCGCGAGGCCGAGGTCGAGGACAGCGCGGTCGGCATCCTCGTCGCCCGCCGCGTCGAGGGCACCAACGTGCGCGTCCTCATGGGCCCGCGCGAGGCCCTCGCGTTCGGCGCCGGCCTCGGCCTCGTCCTCTGGCTCCTCTCCCGCTGGCGCTCCTCCTGACGCCCGACCCGCCGGGCGGGGAGGGGTGTGGGGGTGGGGCGCGCAGGCACGCTGCCCGACGACGCGAAGACGCCTGTCAGCGAGCCACGATGATCC
>JAICGY010000461.1 GCA_025922915.1 Candidatus Methylomirabilota bacterium
AGGACGCCTCGCGGGGTCAGGCCGCGCCGTCGCCGACCGCGCGCAGGACGGCCTCCAGGAACTGCGGCTCCGGGAGCGCGCCCTCGAACTCGACGCGGTCGTTGATCACGATCTTGGGCACGGCCATCACGCGGTGCGCCCGCGAGAGCTCGGGGAACTCGGTCGCCTCGATCGCCGTCGCCCGGACGTGGTCCGACGCGACGGCCATGTGCTGAGCCAGGCGCACGGCCCGGGGACAGTACGGTCAGGTAGGGGTGGAGAAGATCTTGATGTGGACGTCGCCGGCGAGCGCGGCCAGGGACTCCTTCGTCGCATCGGCCAGGACGGGCTCCCCGCTGGAGGCGGTGACGATCGCGTCGATCAGGTTGCTGAACTCGTACCCGGACGGGATGCCGTAGAAGCGCAGCCCGTAGTCCTTGGCGCCCTCGACGGCGATGGCTGGCACCTGGTCGACCCCATAGGCGGCCGCCCGGTCGCGCTCGATCGCCGGGTTCAGGACCTCGACGCCGATGCGGTCGTCGAGCGCCGCCACCTCGCGGACGAGCTGCTCGTTCTGCGCGCACAGGTCGGCGTTCACCAGGTCCTGGGAGAAGACCACGAGCTTGACGGGGCCGCGGATCCGCTGGAACTCCTGCCGCACCGCCGCCTCGTCGCGCGCCGTCAGGAAGGCCATGACGCGATTATAGCGGCTTGTGCAACCCGCCCGACGAGCCTACTGTGAAGGCCGGGGGTGACGCATGAAGCCCTTCGTCCTCAACCGCTACGGACGGATCGTCTTCCCGTTCAATTTCTTCCCCGCCCTGGACTTCTCCGTCTTCGAGACGCTCGAGCAGTTCGCCGCCGTCATCCGGCGCGACTTCGAGGAGCGGGCCCCCACCGAGTCCGACATCGTCCGGCGGCTGGAGACGGGCGGCTACAAGGGGCGCTACGCGCTCCTGCGGGACCTCGCCCAGAACCTCTTCTGGGTGAACCGCTACGCGCTGACGATGTACGAGAAGCGTCCGACCCGGTGGCGGGACGTGCCGCGGCAGCGCGACGACGTCTTCCTGCCCATCTTCAAGCCGTGGACGGGCGCCGAGCAGGCGGCGGCGATCGAGGCCGGTTACCGCAGCCTGCCCCCGAGCTGGGACGAGGGCACGGAGGACAAGATCTTCCGGGTGCTCGCGGACGTCTTCCGCCACAAGAAGGGCGCGGGCGCGGAGATCCCCGCCATCAAGCCGACCGTCGCCGAGATCCTGGCCAGCCCCCGGAGCCTCACCTACCACATCCTCGCCCACGATCCCGACTACCCCGGCTACGGCTGGGACGACATCGTGGAGCTCTCCCACCACGTCCCGGAGCTCGAGGCGCTGATGCGGCAGACGATGGTGCTCCACAACCAGTACCGGTGGGACCGGGCCCGGACGCGGGTGATCGAAGTGGGCAAGCTGGCCGACGACGACTTCGTCGTCGTCTTCCACCCGCGCAGCGACGAGGTCATGCAGTTCATCCGCCGCGTGAAGAGCGGCCGCCGGGTCCGGCCGCGCCGCCCGCCGCCCCGCCCCGCCCGCCCCCCGGTCCGGCCCTATCCGCCGGTCGACGTGCGGGCGCGCTTCGCGGTGCCGCCGCGGCTGGAGTCGCTCGCCGTCTACAAGGGCGAGCAGCCGTGCACCAACGACGACCTCATCCGCAACGCCGCCTACTCCTGGTCGCCCATGACGGCGGAGGAGATCGAGGAGAAGACCGGGATCCGGCAGCGCCTCTACACGGCGCTCGACCTCGACCACATCTCGCTCCTCGCCGCCCAGGCCGCGCTGGCCCAGGCGAGGCGGGAGCCCGAGGAGATCGGCGCGGTGGTCTTCTGCTCGTGCACGAGCACCAAGATGATGCCCTCGCTGGCCACCTGGCTCTCGGGCCAGCTCGGCATGCACCAGACCCGCGCCTCGTGCGACATCGTCGCCGCCTGCGCGGGGCTGCCGTACGGCCTGAGCGAGGCCATCCGGCTCCTGCAGGAGGTGGAGCGGCCGGTGCTGGTCGTGTGCGGCGAGAAGTTCTCGGACAAGATCGGCACGGTGCGCGCCTCGCGGATGATCTTCGGGGACGGGGCGGCCGCCCTCGTCGTCGGCCCCGCGCCCGCGGGGGCGCCGCCGGACGTGGAGTACTACCAGACGTACGCCTCGGGCCCGATGAGCGAGGTCGAGTCGATCGTGTGGCCGAACCCGGAGTTCGACAACAACATCACCGTCCGCGGACCCGAGGTGAAGACGCTGGTGCGGCGCTACCTGACGCAGATGATCGACGAGCTGAAGACCCTGCCCCACCCCGAGGGCGCCGGCTCGCTGCTCGACGCCATCGACCTCGTGGTGCCTCACCAGGCCAACAAGACCATGGTCCTGCAGTACGCGCGCGCGGCCGGCCTGGCGCCCGACCGGCTCTACTTCGACGTCGAGACGGTCGGCAACACGTCCTCGGCGTCGATCCCCATCGCGCTCTGGGACGCCGTGGCGGCCGGCGTGATCGACCGCCCCATGCGGATCTTCGCCCCGGGCTTCGGGGCCGGCGC
>JAICGY010000462.1 GCA_025922915.1 Candidatus Methylomirabilota bacterium
CGCGGTGGCGTCGGCGATCTGGGTGAACCGGCCGATGTGGCCACAGGCCATCGTGTTCATCACCGTCGATGGCGAGTCGGTCAGCGACAGCGGTTTGAGCGTGGACGCGCACCGCGAAGACGGCGGCGAGGCGTAGCGATGGGCGCGCGGCGGGCCCGGGACGCGATGCGGCGAAGTGCAGCGGGCGATGTGGGTGAGGGCACCTGGTCAAGGAGGTAGGGTCATGAGTTTCTCGATGTTCGTGACGTGGGTTCTCCTGGGCGTGCTGGCCGGCGTGCTGGCCGGCGTGGTCGCGAAGCGCGGGGGGTACGGGCTGAAGAACGACATCATCCTCGGCCTCGTCGGCAGCATCGGGCTGAGCTGGATCTTCCGGGCCGTCGGCGTGGCTCCGAACGCCGGCATCGTCGCCATGGCGTTCGTGGCCTTGATCGGAGCGGCCGTCGCGATCACCGCGCAGCGCACGCTGCGGCCCACCGAGCGGCCGGGTGAGACGACGGGGACGGGGACGGTCTGGCGATGGGGGCTGAGCGCGGCCCTGACGGCGGCGGTGGTGTGGATGATCCTCGGCCCCTCGATCCAGCCGGCGGCGACGGCCGCGTCGGTGGTCGAGGACAAGACGTATAAGGTGACGCCGGCCGCGATGAAGGTCGAGGCGGGCCTCGTCACGGGCGAGGTCACGGACATGAAGGTCATCGAGCGGGTCGAGCAGGGCTCCAACCGCGTGGTGTCCCCGGCCAAGCTCACGGCGCACCTCCTGCTGAGGAACAGCTCGCCGGATCAGGCCGTCCGTCTCGTCGCGGGCAAGATCCTGTACATCGATGCCCAGGGGCAGCCGATCAAGCTCGAGGACATGCGGACCGAGCCCACCCTCCGGTTCGCCACCTACGGCACCGACCGGCTCGACCCCGGGCAGGAAGCCACCCAGTCGCTGGACGTGGACTTCCCGGCCGAGGCGCTGAAAGCCGGGAAGCTGAAGGAGATCCGTCTGGAGCTCGCGTACATCCCGTCGCCGTATCACGAGGAGACGGTGAACTTCGTCGTGTCCATCGGAGGCCAGTGATGGCGGCCCAGAGTCGCGTGCTCGCGCGCGTGGCAGCCTCCGGCATCTACCTGCTGAGCGGCCTCCCCCGCGAGCTCCAGCGCGCCGCGCGCCTCCGCGCCCGGAGCGAGGGGACCACGCTCCGGGCGGTCCTCCGGCAGGGCTTGCGCGAGTATGCGGCGGGAACCTGGACGCCCAGGCCGGACGCCGCGCCGCCCGAGCCCCGCTGAGCGACGCGGGGGCGCGCACGCCTCGCGCGGTGGCTCCCTCCTGGAGTCACCGCGCTCGTGGTCTCACCCCAGGACGACCCGGACACGGTGGACGGTGCCGTCATCGGTGAGCTCGACGGTGAGGTCGCCGTCGAGCGGGGCGCCGTCGACCTCCACGGCCGCGACCCCTCGCGACACACCCCGCGGGTTCTCCACCGCGATGTCGTACCGCGCGGAGCGATGGCGGAACACCATCTCGAAGCGCGCCCAGGCCCGCGGGATGCAAGGGTCGATCACGAGTCGCGTGCCGCGCAGCCGGAACCCGAGGATCCACTCCAGCCCGGCCCGGTACATCCAGCCTGCCGATCCCGTGTACCACGTCCAGCCGCCGCGGCCGACGTGCGGCGGCTCGGCATAGACGTCAGCGGCGACGGCGTAGGGCTCCACCTTGTAGCGCTCGACGGCCGCGTCGGTACGGGCGTGGTTGATGGGGTTCAGCATCGCGAAGAGCTCGGTCGCGGTGTCCCCGTCGCCGAGCTCCGCGAAGGCGATCGCCGACCAGACGGCCGCGTGCGTGTACTGCCCGCCGTTCTCCCGGACCCCCGGCACGTACCCCTTGATATAGCCGGGCTCCAGGGACGTCTCGCCGAACGGCGGCGTGAAGAGCAGCACGAGGTTGTCGGCGCGACGCACGAGGTGGGCCTCGACCGCCGCCATGGCGCGCGCCTGCCGCGCCGGGGCGGCGGCCGCCGAGATCACGCTCCAGGACTGCGCGATCGAATCGATGCGGCAGGCGTCGTTCACGGCGGAACCGAGCGGCGTCCCGTCGTCGAAGTACGCGCGCCGGTACCAGCCGCCGTCCCAGCCCTCCCGCTCGAGCGACGCCTGCAGCGCGTCCACGTGCTCCCGCCAGCGTCCGGCCCGCTTGCCCTCCCCGCGCGCCTCCGCCAGCCCCGCCCACTCCGACAGGGCGGCGTGCAGGAACCACCCGAGCCAGATGCTCTCGCCCCTGCCCCCGGCCCCCACCTCGTTCATCCCGTCGTTCCAGTCGCCCGTCCCCATCAGCGGCAGGCCGTGCACGCCGACCGTCAGGCCCTGATCGAGCGCGCGGGCGCAGTGCTCGAAGAGCGTGCCGCGCTCGTCGGCACCGCGGGGCTCGAAGTAGGACTCGGGCTGCCCGGCGGCCAGCGTCGGCCCGTCCAGGAACGGGACGACCTCGTCGAGGACGGCGCCGTCGCCCGCGATCTCGACGTACCGGGCGACGGCGTACGGCAGCCAGAGACGGTCGTC
>JAICGY010000463.1 GCA_025922915.1 Candidatus Methylomirabilota bacterium
CGAGCGGCTCGGCGATATCCCCGCCGCCGAGCGGGGGGCGCTGCAGCTGCTCGCCGCGCACGTCGGCATGGCGCTCGAGCACGCACGGCTAACCGCCCGCCAGCAGCGCTTCGCCGAGGAGCTGGAGGCCCGGGTCGCCGAGGCGACGCGGCGGGTGGGGGAGATCGACCGGATGAAGTCCGAGTTCGTGGCGATCGCCTCCCACGAGCTGCGCACGCCGCTGACCGCGCTGCAGGGGTTCAGCGAGCTGCTCGCGATGCGGGCGTTCGCGCCGGACGAGGTGACGCGCCTGGCCGGGATCATGCGCGGCGAGACGGAGCGCCTGAGCCGGATCGTCAGCGACTTCCTCGACCTGGCCCGCCTCGAGCGCGGCCTGCCGCCGCCCCTGCGCCCGGGGCCGCTCGACATCGGCGCCGTCGTGGAGTCGGCGCTCGAGATCTTCCGGCGCGCGCGCCCCACCCACAGCTTCGAGCTCGAGCGCGACGCGGCGCTGCCCGAGATCGAGGCGGACGGCGACGCGGTGGACCGGGTCGTGAAGAACCTGGTCTCCAACGCCGTGAAGTACTCGTCCCCCGGCAGCCGCGTGGGCGTCACGGTGCGGCGGCTCGCCGGCGCGGTCGAGATCGCCGTGGAGGACGAGGGGCCGGGTCTCGCCGAGGCAGAGCTGGCGCGCGTGTTCGAGCCCTACTACCGGGCCCCGGGCGCGGCCACCGCCGCGCGCGGCACCGGGCTCGGGCTCGCCGTGGTCCGCTCGCTCGTGGAGGCCCATGGCGGCACCGTGCGTGCGGAGAATCGTCCCGCCGGCGGCGCGCGCTTCACCCTGCGACTGCCGGTCGGGGGACCCGCCGCGATCCCGCCGCGTGACCCCGACGGGCACCCCGCGCCGCCGGCGAGCGCCGGGCGCCTCCACGCATGAATGCGGCAATGGCTTGACGCGGCGCCGCCACTTCCCCTGTCGAGCCATCTGAGGATGTGACCGAAGGGGGGATCATCGCGCCACCCGGGATGTTACCGGGGTGGAGGACGGGCACCAGCTGGTGGCCGGGCGCCGGTGAATCTCGAAGCGCCGGCCGGCGCGGCGGCGCGTGAGGGGTACGGCCACGGGCGCCCCCTCGGTGGAGGGACTCTGCGGGAGGCGGCGCCCGGAGCTGAGCGCAAAGATCGTCTCGAGTTGCCGGTCAATCGTCTGCGCCAGAGCGAAGGGATCCAGGCGGGCTCGGAGCGCCACCAGTTCGGCCACGCGGGGCGAGTCGGCCTCGGCGCAGGCGCGCACGCGCTCGAGCGGGGTCTGCGGGGCATCGTAGTGGCGCCGGACCCGCGCGCCGACGCGGGTCTTCCGAAGGAGCTTCACGGAGGGCAGGAAGAGGTTCTGCAGGAGCCGCAGCTCGTGCCGGTAGAGATCGTGGATGGCCGCCACGGCGGCCGGGCGATCGTAGCGCACGTACCCGAGAAGCTTGCGCACGTGGGTCCAGTTCTTCTGCTCGATGTGGGCGTTATCGTCCTTCTTGTAGGGACGGCCCCGGGTGAACTGGATCGCCTGCGCCTGGCAGTAGTCCCAGAGATGCTGGTTGATGAACTCCGAGCCGTTGTCCGAGTCAATGCCGCGGAGCCGGAAGGGCAGCGCCTGACGTAGGTCCTCCAGCGCCGCCTGCACGCCCGCCTGGCTCTTGCCGAGGACGCAGGCCGTCTCCACCCACGTCGTGTGGATATCGGTCAGGTTGAGCGAATGCGCGAACTCACCGTCGCCGCAGCTGCCGCAGTGGGCGACGAGGTCGATCTCGGTGAAGCCGGGGACGGCCACATCCCAGCGATCCGTCTTCAGCGGGATGTGGTGCTTGAGGAGCGTGCCCGGCTTGGTCCGGCCATAGAGCCGCTTGGTGAGCTGACGGCGGTGCGGCGCCAGACGCCGATCCATCTGCCGGGGGCTGATCGTCAGCAGTTGCCGCTCCACGGCCGGGCGTAGCCGCAGCCGCCGGCGCGCCCACGGCAGCCACACCGGGAGCAGCGCCTTGAGCCGTAGTGACCAAGGAAACCCGGCGGCCGTCCAGATCACCCGCAGCGCCTCGATGACCGCGGGACCGTACGTCGGCGCTCGCCGCCGCGGGGACCGCGTGACCCCCGGCGCGGGGCCGTTGAGGACGCGGATGGCGTGCTTGCGATGATAGCCGACGACCTGGCAGAACTCGTCCAGGATCCGTCGCTTCTCCGGCCGCCCCGCGTCCCGGTACCGTTGATAGATCGCCTGCACGTACTCCCGCTTGGCGCGCGCACTCACGATGGCTCTCTCCATAGGCTGCGGAAAGTAACATCGCCAATGGCGCGACGATCGGCGCTCGGTAGCATCTTAGACGGCGCGATACGGTTCCTTGACACGTTTCGAGCGCGGCGTGTAGGCTTGCTCGTTATGCCCCGTCGCGACGAGATCGCGCAGCGCATCGCCGACGCCGTCGTGAAGCGGCTCACCGTGCGCAAGGTGGTGGAGGTGCGCGA
>JAICGY010000464.1 GCA_025922915.1 Candidatus Methylomirabilota bacterium
ATGTAGGCCACCGGCACCTGCGACATGGGAGCCCGCCAGGCGGCCACGCGCTCGCGGGGCCAGATCTCGAGGTCCAGGCGACCGTCAGGGCGCTGCCAGGTCTCCGGCGAGGCGGCCAGGCCGATGAAGCGGGCGGGCCGGAGAGAGCTCGTAATCACCCAGGCCAGGGCCGTGGCGGGCCCGCTCTCCCGGTACGCCGTCGTGAACGTCCTGACGCCGCGGGCGAAGGTCCAGGTGAGCCGATGGTCCACGCCGATCATCAGAGCAAGCGCGGAGCCAAGCGTCGGCAGCCGCGCCAACCTGACGCTCCCGTGTCACTTCGCCACGCTCGCCCCGCCAGCACGCGCGGAAATTGGCGGAATCAGCTTGGCACCGCGCTCGCATGGTGCGACCAGCCGATGCGACTCCGTGTCCAGACGCCCAGCCCCGCGATCCACTTTCCGCTCCGCCGCCTCGCCCTCTGCCTCGACTGCGAGGAGTGCTTCGAGATCGGTCAGGACGAGTGCCCGGCCTGCGGGAGCGAGACCTGGTCGATGCTGTCCCGCTTCATCGGCGACATGTCGGAGAAGGCCGTCGTCCGGGCCGTCCACGCGCTCGTCGACGAGACCCGCGCGGCGGCCGGCGGCCGGGCGCCCGCGCGCCACCTGCTGATCGTGTCCCGCGACCAGCCCAAGCTCTACCAGATGCTCCACAAGGAGCTCCGAGACAACCCGGCCGTCACCGTCATCCAGGACCGCCGCACGAAGCCGCCGACCGGCAAGAACCGCGACCAGCGCTGGCGCAGCATCGACAGCCAGCTCCGCGCGCTGGGCTGGGCGATCGTCCGCGCCGAGACGCCTCCCCGCGACGGGGACTGATCCCCTCCTCGCCACGGCATCGCCGGGCCTGCGCTCGGTGGCATGCCGGTTGCCCGTATTCGTTTCGCTTCGACACGGCGCCGTCACATGGGGGAGGGAGCGATGTTTGGATTCGTCTTCGGGGCGATCGCCGGCGGCCTGGCCGCCTACTACTGGCGTGACCGCATCCACGACTACATGAACACCCGTGCACCCGAGATGCGCGAGAAGGCGGCCAGCCGCCTCGGCAACATCGGCGAGCGGGCCGGCAGCGCGCTCGACCGCGCGCGCTCGCGCATCGACACCACGGTCCGCGCCGGGCAGGACAAGATCCGCACGAAGGGCACGGGGACGACCGGGGCGCCCGGGACGACCGGCACGACCACCACCGGAGCCGGGACCAGCACCGGCACCTACCCGCCCGTGGGCGGGACCGAGGCCGAGCGCGGGGGCTGGGCTCCGGGCGAGCGGCGGTAGGCCGGCTCGGGCCGGCCCCACGGCCTCCGGCGCGTCAGCCGGCGAGGCGGAGGATGTTGTAGGTCGTCACGGGGCGATGGAGGCCTTTCAGGGTGAGGTCGCCGATGCACTCGGCCTGCACCAGCGCCTCCACCGCCGCGTGCACCCGCTGCGTGATGAGGATCTGTCCCGCGCTCGCCTCGTCGCACAGGCGGGACGCGAGGTTGGTGACCGTGCCGATGGCGCCGTAGTCGAACCGGCCGTCGAAGCCGATCTTGCCCAGCGTGGCGTAGCCGAGGGCGATGCCGACCCCGAAGCCGAGCTGATGGCCTCGCTTGCGCCACGAGCGGGCGAGCTCGTCCACCCGGTCGCGCATCATGAGCGCCATGCGCACCGCACGGGCGGGCGCGTCGTCGCAGGGCAGCGGATCGTTGAAGAAGACCATCAGGCCGTCCCCGGCGAAGCGCTCCAGCGTCCCCTCGAAGCGGAAGATGAGCTCCCCCATGGCGGCGTGGAACTCCCGGAGCACGCCCATGACCTCTTCCGGCTCCTCGGACTCGGAGAAGGCCGTGAAGCCGCGGAGGTCGCAGAACACCACCGTGATCTCGCGCCGGTGGCTGTCGAGGAGCCCGCCGTCGGGCGCGGACAGGACGAGGTCGGCCAGCTGGGGGGACAGGAACCGCTTGAGCTCCCGGACGCGCTCGAGCTCCGCCACCTGCGTGGCGATCCTCGACTCCAGCGTGCGATTCCACTCCACCAGCTGCGCGCGCTGAGCCTCGAGACACGCGGCCTGCTCCGCCACCGTGTCGTGCAGGGCCTTGATCCGCAGCATCGACTTGACCCGCGCCACCAGCGCCGCCTGGTCGACCGGCTTCGTCAGGTACTCATCGGCCCCGGCCTCGAGCCCGGCCACGATGTCCTTCGTGTCCGCCTTCGCGGTGACCATGATGACCGGCACGAAGGGCAGCGCGGTATCGGTCTTGAGGCGCCGGCACACCTCGATGCCGTCGACCTTCGGCATCATGACGTCGAGCAGCACGAGATCCGGCCGCTGCTGCCGCGCCACGTCGAGGGCGGCCTCGCCGTCGGCCGCGGTGACGACCTCGTAGCCGTGGACCCGGAGCCGCGTGCTCAGGATGTCCAGGTTGATGGCGTTGTCGTCGACGATCAGCACGAGCGGGGG
>JAICGY010000465.1 GCA_025922915.1 Candidatus Methylomirabilota bacterium
AGAACCGGATCGCGATCTCGCCCGCCGCCCGCGCCGCCTCCACCGCGGTGGCGAGCGCCCGGTCCAGCTCGGCCTCGTTCACGCCTCCGACGGCTCCTCGCCCGGGAACGGCTCGCCCCGCTCCCGCAGCACCTCCGCGTAGACCTCCAGGGCGTCGACGACCACCGGCATGCCGCCGTAGGTCACCTGCTGGAAGAGCACCTCGGCGACCTCCTGGCGCGTGGCGCCGACGTTGAGCGCGGCGTGGAGGTGCAGCCGCAGCTCCTTCGGCCGGTGCAGCACGGTCAGCGAGGCGACCGCGCACAGCTCCCGCTGCTTCTGCGAGATCGTCTCGCGGCTGTACAGCACGCCCGTGAAGAACAGCGAGAGGTTCCGGGCGAGGCCCTTGTCGAAGCGCTTCCAGAGGTCGAAGCCGCTGTCGCTGCGGGCGCCCTGGAACAGCCGCCGGGCGGTCGTCTGCGTGCGCTCGCGGATCTGCGCGTCGTCGATGAGTCCCATCGTCTCCTCTCAGAGGGTCGTGAGGATCCGGGCCAGCCGGTCGGGGGCCGAAAGCATGGGCTCGTGGCCGGTGTCGAGATCCACCGGCGTCACGCCGAGGCGCGCGGCGTACCGGGCCGCGCGCGCCGGCGGGACGGCCGCGTCGCGCAGGCAGCGGATGTACGTCCGCGGCACCCGCATCGCGTAGAAGCGGCGCAGGTCGACGCGCTCCCGCCACGGCCGGAGCGGCTGGGGGGTCAGCCGGGTGAGCGTCGTCACGACGCGCTCGTCCCCCGGGGCCATGTCGTTGAGCCAGCGGGCCCACTCCATCGCGGCCGGGTACTGCACGGCGCCGCCGCCGGCGGCGGCGAGCCCGCGGAGGACGCCCGCGGCCGCCCCCCCGAGGTGCGTGTCGAGCAGGCTGCCGCCGTGCGGCAGCACCACCGCGGCGAGGAAGACGAGGTGGGCCACCCGCGCCTCGACCAGCTCGGCGACCTTCGGGATGACGATCCCGCCCATCGAGTGCCCGACGACCACGGCGTCGGTGAGGCCGGCCTGGATCATGGCGTCCGCCACCGCGCGGGCGTAGGCGAGCACCGACGCCCGGCCGCGCTCGTGGGCGCGGCGGCCGTGGCCGGGGAGATCGGGAGCCACCACGCGGTGGCCGGCCCGCTCGAGCCGGGCGGCGAGCGGCGCCCACGCCCAGCCGCCGTGGCTCATGCCGTGGACGAGGACGATGTCGCGAGGCACGGCGTGCATCATCGCACGACTTCGCGGGCGGGCGTTCGCGCCAGCGGCGCCCGTACGGCGGTGGGCGCCGCCGCCCCCATGATAGGCTGACACGGCATGCTCAACCCGCACATCTTCCGCGCGTACGACGTCCGCGGTCGCGTGGGCGTCGACGTCAATCCCGACGTCTTCCGCCAGGTCGGCCGCGCCTACGCGACCCTCGTCCGCCACCGCGGTGGCCGGACGATCGCCGCCGGACAGGACAACCGCGAGTCGTCCGCCGCGCTCCGGGCCGCGTTCGTGGAGGGCGTGCGTGCGGCCGGCGTCGACGTCGTGGACATCGGCGTGGTGACCACGCCGATGCTCTACTTCGCCACGGCGCACTGGCGCCTCGACGGCGGCGCCAACATCACCGGCAGCCACAACCCCGTCGAGTACAACGGCGTCAAGATGGTGCACCCGGGCGCGGCGCCGCTCGCCGAGGACGAGATCCAGGGGCTCCGCCGCACGATCGAGGAGGGCCGCTTCGCGACCGGCGCGGGCGGGCTGACGGCGCGCAGCCCCCGCGACGACTACTTCGACACCATCGCGACGCTCGTGCGCCCGGCCCGGCCCCTGCGCCTCGTGGCCGACGCCGGCAACGGCACCGCCGGCACCTACGCGCCCGCGCTCCTGCGCCGCCTGGGCTGCGTGGTGGACGAGCTGCACTGCGAGTCGGACGGGCGCTTCCCCAACCACCTGCCCGACCCCGAGGATCCGGCGAACGTCGAGGATCTCCAGGCCCGCGTGTGCGAGACGCGCGCCGACCTCGGCCTGGCCTGGGACGGCGACGCCGACCGGGTCGGCGTGGTGGACGAGCAGGGGCGCCGCCACGAGGCCGACCTGGTCCTGGCCGTCCTCGCCCGCGACCTGCTCGCGCGCCACCCCGGCGCCAAGGTCGTCTTCGACGTGAAGTCCTCGCAGGCGCTCGTCGACGACATCACCCGCCACGGCGGCGTCCCCGTCATGTGGAAGACCGGCCACTCGCACCTCAAGCGGAAGATGCGGGACGACGGGATCCTGCTCGGCGGCGAGGTGAGCGGCCACATGTTCTTCGCCGAGGGCTACTACGGCGTCGACGACGGCATCCTGGCCGCCTGCAAGATCGTCGAGATCGTGTCCCGGCAGCCCGGGCCGGCCAGCCGGCTCTTCGACTCGATCGAGCACCTGCACGCGACGCCCGAGCTCAAGGCGCCGTGCCCCGACGACCGCAAGTTCCAGGTC
>JAICGY010000466.1 GCA_025922915.1 Candidatus Methylomirabilota bacterium
CGAGGGGCGCGAGCACGGCGGCCCGCTCGTCGCGCGCTCGACGGTCATGGCGGTGCTCGTCAACGGGCTCACGACGGTGGCCGGCTTCGGCAGCCTGATGCTGGCCGACCACCGGGGGATCTTCGGCCTCGGGCTGCTCCTGACGCTCGGGACGGGGGCGAGCCTGCTCGCCGCGCTCGTGGTCCTGCCCGTCCTGCTGCGGCTCCGCCACCCGGCTCCCCCGCCGGCGCCCGCCGCGGCCCGCCCGGACACCACGGTACCGCTGGGCATCCGCTGAGCCGCGTCCTCCCGGCCACCGCGCGCTGATGCGGGACACGCTCCGCCGCCTGCATCCGTTCCGCACCGCCGAGGGTCGGCGCCTGGCCGTCCTCTTCGCGATCGTGTACTTCGCCCAGGGCATGTGGTACCTGCCCGAGCAGGTCATCACGGTCGTGCTGAAGGACCGCGGTCTCACCGCCGGGCAGGTGGCCGACTTCTTCCTGATCAGCACCATCCCGTGGTTCGTCAAGCCGGTCTACGGGCTCGTCTCGGACTTCCTGCCTCTCGGCGGCTACCGGCGGCGCACCTACTTCGTGCTGATGTCGGCGATGGCGGCGCTGGCCGGGCTCGTCCTCGCCGCCACCGGCGCGATCGCGACCGGCCCCATCACGACGACGACGGTGCCCGTGCCCGGCCTCGGCGAGGTCCGCATCACCCTGGTGGCCGGTGTCGGCCTCTTCACCGCGATGGCGGTCGGCCTCGCGTTCACCGACGTGCTGACCGACGCCACGATGGTCGAGGGCGGGCGCCCGCTCGGGTTGACGGGGGCCTTCCAGTCGGTGCAGTGGGCGGCGATCACGCTGGCGTCGGTGGTCGTCGGCGTGGCCGGCGGCATCCTGGCCGCCGGCCGCCGGCTGGAGCTCGCCTTCCTCCTGGCGGCGCTGTTCCCACTCGTGACGCTCGTCATGGCCGCGCTCGTCGTGCGCGAGCCGCCCGCGTCCGCGGACCGGGCGGCCCTGCGCGCGACCCTGGCCGCGGTCGTCGCCACCTTCCGGAGCCGGGACGTCTGGGTGGTCGCCGGCTTCATCCTGTTCTGGGCCTTCAGCCCGTCGTTCGGACCGGCGTTCCTCTACTACCAGACGGACGCGCTGGGCTTCGGCCAGGAGCTGATCGGGATCCTCGACGCCGTCTTCGCCGCCGGCGCCGTCGCCGGCGCGGCCATCTACGCGCCGCTCTCGCGCCGCGTGCCGCTGCAGCGCCTGATCGTCACCCTGGTGGGGCTGTCGGCCCTGGCCACGCTCGGCTACCTGCTCTACCGCGACGTGGTGTCCGCGGTCCTCATCCAGGCGGTCTTCGGCGTGGTCGGCATGGCGGCCCAGCTGTCGTTCCTCGACCTCGCCGCCAAGACCTGCCCCCCGCGCGTGGAGGCCACGTTCTTCGCCCTGCTGATGTCCGTCTACAACGGCGGCACGCAGGTGTCGGAGAACGTCGGGGCGCGCCTCTACGACGCCTTCGGCTTCACGCCGCTCGTCCTCGTCTCGGCCGGCGTGACGGCGGCCGCCTGGCTGCTCGTGCCTCTCGTCCGCATCGACCGCATCGAGGCGCGCGCGCGGGCCGCGGTCGGCGCCCCGGCCCGCGCCGGGGCCGAGGGCTGAGCGCGTCGAGCCGCCGCGGGCTCAGGCGGGGGCGCCTCCCGCCGGCGGTGCCCCCAGCTCGTCGTCACCGGACGCGCCGCCAGCGGCGTGGGCGCGCCGCAGCCACCGCAGCGCGCGGCCGACGTCGGCGGGCTCCAGCACGTCGAGCTCGACCCAGCCGCGCCGCGCGAACCGCCGGTGCGGCCTCACCCCGGGCTCTCGCAACGCGCGCGCCTGGTCCGCGGGCGCGAGCCGGACCCACAGGTCGTGGTCCTTCTCCCGTAGCGGGAAGCAGGCGAAGAGCCGCTCGCCGACGAAGTAGCCCCAGCGCCCGAACATCGGCGTGATCCGCACGCCGCGCCAGCCCCCGAGCGCCTGGTTCAGGACGTGGGCCGGACCCGTGCCGCCGCGCGCCAGCGTCCGTCGCGTCTTCCGTCCCCGCCCCATGCCGCGAAACCCGCGCCGCGCCTCTCCGCCTCTCACCCGGGCATTCTGCCATTGACAGGCCCGGCGGCCCCGTGCGAAAAGGAGCCTCGTTTCCCGCCCATGACCCAGCACCCGCGCTTCTCGTTCGAACCCGTCGAGGGCGCCGCCGCGCTCTTCACCCCGGCGTTCGTCGACTACGTGCTCGCGCTGCACGACGCGCTGGCGCCGCGGATCGAGACGCTCATGGCTCGCCGGGCGGACGCGCTGGCGCGCGCGCTCCGGCAGGGCGCGCTCCCCACCCAGGCGGCGGCGACGGCGGCCAGCGCCGGGGACTGGAAGGTGCCGCCGGTGCCGGCCGATCTGCTGAAGCCCGGCATCGAGATCTCGGGCCCGTGCTCGATCACCACCATGTTCATCAACGCGC
>JAICGY010000467.1 GCA_025922915.1 Candidatus Methylomirabilota bacterium
CCCTCGGTCGAGCGCAGGTTGAGCTGCCGTGCGATCTCCGGGGTGATGGGACGCACGTCCAGGCCCAGCACGGAGGGGGTGATCCGCCCGCCCGGCCGCTGCTGCCCCTCCCGCTCCTCGGGCGCCTCGCCGATCTTCACCTCGACCTGCCGCTCCGCCTGCTCGCGCCACACCTTCACCCTGGCTTCCCGGCCGGGGCTGGTGAGGCCGACCGCCCGCTGCAGGTCCGCCGGGGCCTCCGTCTTCTTGCCGTCGAACTCCAGCACGATGTCGCCCGGCTTCAGGCCCGCGCGCGCCGCCGGGCTCTCCGGCACCACGTCGGAGACGAGGACGCCCTTCGTGTCCTTGGCGCCGAAGGAGCGGGCCAGCTCCGGGGTGAGCGGCTGGATCGAGACGCCCAGCCAGCCCCGGCTCACCTTGCCGGTGGCGACCAGCTCCGTCGCAATCTTCTTCGCCATGTTCGAGGGAATGGCGAACCCGATGCCCGAGCCGCCGGCGACGATGGCGGTGGCGATCCCGACCACCTCGCCCTTCATGTTGACGAGCGGGCCGCCGGAGTTGCCCGGGTTGATGGCGGCGTCGGTCTGGAGAAAATCGTCGAAGGGGCCCTGGCCGATCTGGCGGGCCTTCGCGCTGATGATGCCGGCCGTCACGGTGGCCTGCAGCCCGAACGGGGAGCCGACGGCGATGACCCAGTCGCCGACCTGGAGCGCGTCGGAGTCGCCCAGCCGGGCGGCCGGGAAGCTGTTCTTGCCGTCGTCCAGCCGGAGCACGGCGAGGTCCGTCTTCCGGTCGACGCCGACGACCTTCGCCTTGTGCTTGCTGCCGTCGAGGGCGATGACCTCGATCTCCGTGGCCTTCTCCACGACGTGGGCGTTGGTGAGGGCGACGCCGGCGGGGTCGATGATCACCCCCGAGCCGAGGCTGCGCTGGGGGATGCGCTCGGGGGCGTCGCCGAAGAACCGCTTGAAGAACTCCTCGCCGAAGAACTCCTCGAAGGGCGTGCGGCCGAGCGGCCCGCCCTTCGACACGGTGTTGATGTTGATGACGGCCGGCTTGATGACCTCGGCGACCTTGGCGAACGTCCCGGTCGGGAGCGGCATCTGGACCGGCAGGATGGGCGCCTGCACGGTGCCGAGCGTGGCGACGGTCGGCGGAACCGTGGTTCCGGGCCGGGCCGCGACGGCGCCGAGGGCAGCGCCCAGGACCAGGGCGGCGGCCACGGCGACCGCGAACGTCCTGCGCTTGAGCTGCATCGCGCTTCCTCCCTGAGGCCCGCGGTCAGGCCTCGCCGGCGAGCAGGCGCCGGAGGTGCTCGCCCTCGAGCGTCTCGACCCGCTTGAGCTCGGCGGCGGCCCCGACGAGCACCGCCTTCTTGTCGGACAGGATCGACCGCACCCGGTCGTGGATCCGATCGAGCATGACACGGACCTCCTCGTCGATGGCCCGCGCCGTGGCGTCGCTGTAGTCCCGCTCGCCGTGACCGAGGCCCGAGCCCTTGAGGAAGGTCGGTGCGCGGTCGCCGTAGGTGGCCAGCCCGAGGCGCTCGGACATCCCGTACCGCGTCACCATGAGGCGCGCCAGCTCGGTCGCGCGCTCCAGATCGTTGTGCGCGCCCGTCGAGATCTCGCCGTACACGAGCTCCTCGGCGGCGCGGCCGCCCAGCAGCACGGCGATGCGGTCGTCGAGCTCCCCCCGCGTCATCAGGAAGCGGTCCTCGGTCGGCAGCTGGTACGTCATGCCGAGCGCGGCCACCCCGCGCGGGATGATGGTGATCTTGTGCACCGGGTCGGCGTGAGCCACCGACGAGGCGACGAGGGCGTGGCCCATCTCGTGGTGGGCCACGATGTCCCGCTCCTTCTCGGACAGGACCCGGCTCTTCTTCTCGAGCCCGGCGATGACGCGGTCGATCGCCTCCTCGAAGTCCGCCATGCCGACGGCGTTCTTCTCCTTGCGCGCGGCGAGCAGGGCCGCCTCGTTCACGATGTTCGCCAGGTCGGCGCCCGCGAAGCCGGGGGTGCGGGCGGCGATGACCGTCAGGTCCACGTCGGGGCCGAGGACCACGTTCCGGGCGTGCAGCCGGAGGATCGCCTCGCGCCCGCGGACGTCGGGCTTGTCGACCACCACCTGGCGGTCGAAGCGGCCGGGCCGGAGCAGCGCCTGGTCCAGCACCTCGGGCCGGTTGGTGGCCGCCATGATGATGACGCCCTTCGAGGAATCGAAGCCGTCCATCTCGGCGAGGAGCTGGTTCAGGGTCTGCTCACGCTCGTCGTGGCCGCCGACGAAGCCCGTGGACCCCGCCCGCGCACGTCGGGCTTGTCGACGACGACCTGTCGATCGAAGCGTCCGGGCCGCAGCAGCGCCTGGTCCAGCACCTCGGGGCGGTTGGTCGCCGCCCTGATGATCACGCCCTTGGACGAGTCGAAGCCGTCCATC
>JAICGY010000468.1 GCA_025922915.1 Candidatus Methylomirabilota bacterium
CCGGAGATCTCGCCGCGCGTGGCGTCACCATCGTGAGCGGGCTCGCGCGCGGCATCGACACGGCGGCGCACCGGGCCGCGCTGGCGGCGGGCGGCCGGACCCTCGCCGTGCTCGGCTCCGGGGTGGACCGCCTCTACCCGCCGGAGAACCGGGCCCTCGCGCGGGCGATCGCGCGCCAGGGCGCGGTGGTCTCGCAGTTCCCCCCGGGCATGCCGCCGCTCGCCCACCACTTCCCGGCGCGCAACCGCACGCTGGCCGGGCTCGCGCTCGCAGTGGTGGTCGTGGAGGCGGGCGAGCGGAGCGGCGCGCTCATCACCGCCCGCCTCGCCGGCGAGCTCGGCCGCGAAGTGTGCGCCGTTCCAGGCCAGATCGGCTCGCCCGCGAGCCGCGGCGCCCATGGGCTGATCCGCGACGGTGCTACACTGGTGGAACGCTGGGAGGACATCGTGCGCGAGCTCCCGGAGCCCTGGCAGCGCGCGGTGCGCGTGCCGGACACTCCGGCGGCGACGACGACGACGGCCCCGGGCGGCGATGAAGGACGCATGCGAGACCTGTTGACCATCGACGAACCGCAGCACATCGAGCGGCTGATCGCTCGGGCGGGAGTGGACGCGGCGCGCGCGGGCGCGGCGCTGATCGCGCTCGAGCTGGGCGGCTGGGCCCGACAGCTCGGGGGCCAGCGCTGGGTCGCGGCGCGCCCGCGGACGGGGTGAGAGCCGTGGCCAAGCGCGCCCTCGTGGTCGTGGAGTCCCCGACCAAGGTCAAGACCATCCAGAAGTACCTCGACGGGCGGTTCGTGGTGAAGGCCTCGATGGGCCACGTCCGCGACCTGCCGAAGTCGCAGCTCGGCGTGGACCCGAAGAAGAACTTCAAGCCCAAGTACGTGGTCACGCCGGCGAAGCGCAAGGTGCTCGACGACCTGAAGCGCGCCGCCGAGAAGGCCGAGACGCTCTACGTCGCCACCGACCCGGACCGCGAGGGCGAGGCCATCGGCTGGCACCTGGCCCAGGAGCTGCCCTTCGACAAGAAGGACGTCTACCGGGTCACGTTCAACGAGATCACCGAGCGCGCCATCAAGGCGGCCTTCAAGAGCCCCGGCCGCATCGATCTGAAGAAGGTGGACGCCCAGCAGGCGCGGCGCGTGCTGGACCGGCTCGTGGGCTACAGCCTGTCGCCGCTCCTGTGGGACAAGGTTCGCCGCGGCCTGTCCGCGGGGCGCGTGCAGTCCGTGGCCGTGCGCCTCATCGTCGACCGCGAGCGCGAGATCCAGGCGTTCGTGCCCACCGAGTACTGGAGCGTCCACGCCCGCCTGGAGGCCGGCCAGCCGCCCGTGTTCACGGCCACGCTGCGGGAGGTCGCCGGCGAGAAGGTCTCGCTGCCCGACGAAGCGACCACGCGCGCCCTCCTCGGGACGCTGGAAGGCGCGCGGTACGTCGTCCGCAGCGTGACGCGCGGGGAGCGCCGGCGCAATCCCGCACCGCCGTTCATCACCTCCACGCTGCAGCAGGAGGCCGGGCGCAAGCTCGGCTTCTCCGCGAAGAAGACGATGACGGTCGCCCAGCAGCTCTACGAGGGCATCGAGCTCGGCGCCGAGGGCCAGGTCGGGCTGATCACCTACATGCGGACCGACGCCGTCCGGGTGTCGCGCGAGGCCCAGGAGGAAGCGCGGCAGTGGGCGAGCGAGCGCCTCGGCCCGGAGTACCTGCCGGAGACGCCGCCGGTGTACCGCTCCCGGGGCGGCGCGCAGGAGGCCCACGAGGCGGTCCGCCCGACGGAGGTGGCGCGCGAGCCGCGGGCGGTGGCCCGGTTCCTGACGAAGGACCAGCAGGCGCTCTACCGGCTCGTCTGGGAGCGGTTCCTGGCGAGCCAGCTCGTCCCCGCCGTCTACGACACCGTGGCCGCCGACATCGAGGCCGGACGTGCCGTGTTCCGCGCACTGGGCCAGACGATGCGGTTCAAGGGCTTCACGGCGGTCTACGTCGAGAGCCGCGAGGAGCACGAGGAGACGCCGGAGGAGGAGACGGAGAGCGCCATCCCGCCGCTAGCGGAGGGCGAGGTGCTGACGCTGCTCGGGCTGGAGCCCAAGCAGCACTTCACGCAGCCGCCCCCGCGCTTCACGGAGGCCTCGCTCATCAAGACGCTGGAGGAGCTCGGCATCGGGCGGCCGTCCACGTACGCGTCGATCCTGGCGACCATCGTCAACGACCGGGGCTACGTCCGGCGGGACCGGCGGACGCTCTTCCCGACCGAACTCGGCATCGACGTCACGGATCTCCTCAAGCCGTTCTTCCCCGAGATCATGGACGTCGAGTTCACGGCCCAGATGGAGGACCACCTCGACAAGGTCGAGGAGGGCGAGCGGCGGTGGGTGGAGACGATCCAGGAGTTCTACGGGCCCTTCAAGAAGGACCTCGAGGCCGCGAAGAAG
>JAICGY010000469.1 GCA_025922915.1 Candidatus Methylomirabilota bacterium
CACGGTCGCGGCGCGCCGGAGTCGCCCGCCCAGACCGCGATCCGCGGCAGATGATGGCGCGGATATCCTCACCGGCAGCCCTGAATGTTGCGCATTCGCATCGCTCCTGTCGATGCCGGCCCGACGGCGGACGCGCGTCAGCGGCGGAGCCGCGCGCCGGGAAGGCGTGTGTGGGCGATCGACCGGGGTCAGGCGGGAGGAGCGGCGGCGGGCGGCGCCCGGGGCGGGCGCGAGGTGGCGGAGCGCGAGGGCACCGCGACGGTCGGGTCGTCGGCGCGCGTCGCGGCGCGCTCGATCGGCGGCGACAGCACGACCGCGCCGACCGCGGCGGCGAGCGTCGGCTCGGGCCCGGCGGGCGACGGCTCGCCGGCCCCCTCGGCGCACGCCGTGCCGAGGAAGCGGAGGTCGCCCTGGGGCGGAGACGGGTGGACGAGCGCGAGGAGCAGCAGGACGACGAGGGGCGTGGCCACACGGCGTCCGGCGGCGAGCGGCACCTCCCGGACCCGCATGAGCATGATGGAAGTATGCCAACCGTCCGGCCAAGCATCAACGCCCCCCGGCCGGCCCGGCCCACTCACACTCCCCGGTGTCACACCACCGCGGCCATGCCCCCGTCGAAGTTGATGGCGGTGCCGGTGATGTAGGCGGCGCGGGCGGAGAGGAGGAAGGCGACGAGGTCGGCGAACTCCTCGGCCTCGCCCACCCGGCCGAGCGGGACCCGCTTGGCGACCTCGCGATAGTAGCCCTCGAGGTCGCCGCCCTTGGCGCGCCGCTCCCACTGCGCGCTCTTCACGAGGCCGAGACAGATCGTGTTCACCCGGATGCCGTCCTTCGCGTACTCGCTGGCCAGCGACTTGGTGAGGTTGATGCCGGCCGCGCGCGTGACGCTCGTGGGCAGCGCGCGCGGGGCCGGGGCCTTGCCCCCGACGGTCGTCACGTTGACGACGGCGCCACCGCCGCGGCGCTGCATGACCGGGAGGACGAGACGGCAGAACCGCACGGCCGCCATCAGCTTGAGGTCGATGTCCGTCTGCCAGGTCGCATCGTCGACCTCCCCGAAGCCGGCGGCGGCCGACGTGCCCGCGTTGTTGACGAGGGCGTCGACGCCGCCGAAGCGGTCGACGACCGCGCCCACGAACCGCTCGATGTCGTCGGCGCGCGTGACGTCGGCCGCCTGGGCCAGCACCTCGCCGCCCGCGGCGCGGATCTCGCCCGCCACCTGCTCCAGCGCGTCCTTGCCGCGAGCGCAGATGGCCAGCCGCGCCCCCTCCCGCGCGAGCCGCGCCGCCGTCGCGCGGCCGAGCCCCTGGCTGCCGCCCGTCACGATCGCGATCTTCCCCGTCAGTCCGAGATCGAGCATCTGATCCTCCCGTGGCGCCCCCGCGGGGGCGCCGCGCCGTGGTCGTGGCCCTGCCCGTGGCACATGTCCAGCGAGTCGTCGCGCCGCGCGACCCCGCCGATGATAGCCCGAGCGGGTGGGCTTCGGGAGACTGGCCGAGCGCCGTCGGTCAGCCGGCCGGTGGGCCCGGCGCCCGGCTTCGCGTCACCACCCGGACGATCGCCGCGCCGAGCCCGGCGAGCCCCCGGGGCGCGGCCAGGATGACGAGCACGAGCGCGAGCCCCAGCAGGGCGTGGTGATAGCCCGTGTGTCGGAGCGCGATCTCTCTCAGCAGCACGACGGCGAAGGCGCCGACCACCGGCCCCCAGAAGTGTCGCGTTCCGCCGAGGACGGTGGCGACGACCAGGTGGGCGGAGAACGTCCAGTGCAGCTGCTCGGTGGTGATCTGCCGGTCGAGCTGCCCGCCGAAGGCGCCGGCCAGGCCCACGACGGCGCCCGAGATGACGAAGGCCGCCCAGCGGTACCGGGGCACGTCGAGGCCCACGAACGCGGCGCGCACGTCGTTGTCGCGGATCGCGCGCAAGGCCAGCCCGAAGGGCGATCGCGCGAGGCGATGGAGCACGGCGGCGACGAGGGCGAATGCCGCGAGCACCACCCAGTAGAGCACCACCGTGAACCGCTCGGGCGGGAACAGCTGCCCGAGCAGCGTGAGGCGCGGGATGTAGAGGCCTCCGTGGCCGACGAGGTAGTATCCCTTCCCCGTGTCGCCGAACGGGAGGAACACGGCGCCGCCGACGAAGAGCGAGTGGACGACCTGGGCGAACGCGAGCGTCAGGATCGTGAACGACATGCCGGTCGCCCGCACGCACACGCGACCGATGAGCGCGGCCGCGATCGCGGCGGCGAGCACCCCGGCAACGACGTGCATCTCGAGCGACGTCGAATCTCCGAACGTGAACAGGAAGGCGCCGGCGTAGGCGCCGAGCCCGAAATAGGCGGCATGGCCGAGCGACAGCGACCCCGTCCCGCCGAGCAGCAGGTTGAGCCCGAGGCAGGCCATGGCCAGCACGAGGGCCGACGTGAGGAC
>JAICGY010000470.1 GCA_025922915.1 Candidatus Methylomirabilota bacterium
GGCCCGGTCCCGCACGCTCGACTACCGGGGCTTCGCGCTGTTCGCGGCCGGCGTCTCCGCGCTGCTCGTCGGCGTGCTGGAGGCGGGCCGGGTAGGCGCGTGGACGGGTTTTGGCGTGGTGGCGCCGCTCGCGGTGGCGGCGGCCATGCTTCCCGCGTTCGTGGTGACCGAGCGGCGCGCGGCCGAGCCCCTGGTGCCCCTGCACCTCTTCGCCAGCCGCATGGTGCTCGCGGCGGCCACCACGGGCTTCCTGGCCGGCATGGCGATGTTCGGAGCCATCTCGTTCGTGCCGCTCTTCCTCCAGGTGGTCGGCGGGATGTCGGCGACCGCGGCCGGGACCGTGCTCGTCCCCTTCGTGCTCGGCTGGGTCGTCATGTCGGTGCTCAGCGCACGCCTCGTGCTGCGCGTGGGCTACCGGACCGTCGTGCTCGCCGGCATGCTGTGCCTCACCGCCGGCTTCGTGCTGCTCGTGCAGTGGGCGCCGGGGCTGGGCCGCGCCACCGCCATGCGCGATGCGGTGGTGGGCGGCGCCGGCATGGGGATGATCATGGTACCCATGCTCATCGCGGTGCAGAGCGCGGTGCCGCGGGCGGAGCTGGGCGCCGCCACCTCGATGGTCCAGTTCTTCCGCACGGTGGGCGGGGCGATCGGGCTGGCCGTCATGGGCTCCGTCATGGCCTGGCGGCTGGGGGCCGGCGCCGACCCGGCCACCGCCCTCCACGCGGTCTTCGTGACCGGCCTCGCGGTCTGCGTCGTCGCCCTCGCCTCCGCCTTCCTGGTGCCCGCTGGCCGCGCCCGCGATCTGGCGCGGCCCGAGGCGCGGGGGGAGCCCGCCCCCGCCGAAGGAGTCGAGCATGCCCGGTGACCAGCCCTTCCTCGAGCGGCTCGCCCAGCTGCCCCCCGTGTCCACCGCCGAGGTCGTCGAGCTCCTCGAGCGGCTCGGCGAGCCCGGTGCCGACCCGGTCATCGGGCCGCTCTTCGGCCAGGACGACGAGGGCAACACGACCGTGAACCCGCTCGTGCCCGTGGTGCTGGAGCACCTGCAGCAGAAGGCGGACGGGACCTGCTACGACGCGCTGCTGGAGGGGCTGACCGGCATCTGGAACGCGGCCGTGCGCGCGGCGGCCGTCGCCCGGCTGCGCGCGACCGGCCTGCCCCCCGACGACCTCCTGCTCCGCCTGCAGGCGCTCTCGCCGACGCTCGGGTTCGCCGCCGAGAAGGGCGAGTGGGCGCGCGAGTGGCTCGCCGACCCGTTCACCCAGGACGCCCTGCTCGTCCAGCAGTGCGTCGTCCGGCTCCTGTTCGCCCTGCGCGCCATGGCGGAGGCCCGCGCGGGCGAGCTCACCACCCCGTCCTGAGGGAGGACCCATGCACGACCACGTGATCGAGCGCAAGAAGGAGAAGATGCGCCTCAACGGCCAGATGCTCCGCTCGCCGATGAAGGTCTTCGGCGCCTACGGCGACCTCGGCAAGAAGGTCTTCGCCGACGGCGCGCTCAGCAAGAAGCACAAGGAGCTGACCGCGCTCGCCGTCGCCGTCTCCCAGAACTGCTTCGACTGAGTGGACCACCGCGTCGAGGAGGTCCTCGACCTGGGGGCGAGCGAGGCGGAGATCGCGGAGACGCTGGACATCGGGCTGCTGATGGGCGGCACGCTGGCCGCCAAGTCGGTGCGCCACGCCTTCGCCGTGATGGAGCAGCTGCGCGCGTCGAAGAAGGGAGGTTGAGGACGATGGCGGGCATTCCCCCGGCGTACCGGGACCTGTTCGACAAGAAGGCCTTCGCGCACGTGGCCACCGTCGGCGCCGACGGCCGGCCGCAGTCGACCCCGGTGTGGGTGGACTACGACGGCACGCACGTGCGCTTCAACACCGCGCGCGGCCGCATCAAGGACCGCAACCTCGAGCGCAACCCCCAGGTGGCGCTGTCGGTGCTCGACCCCGACAACCCCTACCGGTACTTGCAGGTGCGCGGGCGGGTCGTCGAGATGACGGAGCAGGGCGCCGACGCCCACATCGACGCGCTGGCCAAGAAGTACCTCGACCAGGACCGCTACCCGTTCCGGCGCCCCGGCGAGGTGCGGGTGATGGTCAAGATCGCGCCGGACAGCGTCCAGAGCATGGGCTGACGACGCGGGCATGATCGCCCTCGAGGGCGTGGCCAAGGGCTACGGAGGGGAGCCGCTCTTCCGCGACGTCTCCTGGCGCATCGACCCGCGCGACCGCGTCGGTCTCGTGGGACCCAACGGCGCGGGCAAGACCACGCTCTGCCGGATCCTGGCCGGGCTCGAGACGGCCGACGCGGGGCAGGTGACGCGCCCGCGCGCCGTCACCGTCGGCTACCTGCCGCAGGA
>JAICGY010000471.1 GCA_025922915.1 Candidatus Methylomirabilota bacterium
GGGATCGCCGGGTATCATGGACGCATGAGCGAGCGGCGCGCGAGCCCGCGACTGGAGTTCTCCGCGGGCGGCCTCGTCGTCGACGAGGACGGGCGCGTGCTCCTCATCCGCGCGCGCGACCTGCGCAACCAGCCCGTGTGGACCCTCCCCAAGGGCACCCTCAAGCCGGGCGAGTCGAGCCTGGACGCCGCCCTGCGCGAGGTGCAGGAGGAGACCGGCTACCGGTGCGAGACGGTCCGCGAGCTGGCCCCCGTCACGTACTGGTTCCAGCGCGACGGCCGGCGCATCCGCAAGACGGTGCGCTGGTACCTGATGCGTCCGCTCGAGAAGGTCGGCGAGCACGACCACGAGGTCGACGAGGTCCTCTGGACCGAGCCGCCGGACGCCCTCGCCCGCGTGCGCTACGACTCGGACCGCCGCCTGCTCGAGACGCTGGCCTGAGCGGCTGACGGGAGCGCCTCCGGCGCCTCGCCCGGGGCGCAGAGGCGGCACGGGCGGTAGCCCACATCCCCGGCCTCGGCCACGGAGGCGAACACCACGCGGCGCGGCTCCCGGATGCGCTGCTCGGCGCGGCAGCCGTGGCGGCAGACGATCCGCGTCGTGCTGCAGCCCACGATCGCGGGCGTCGCGCGCTCGAGGGCGAGCAGCCGGGTCTTGAGGCGCCCGCCGAAGGCGTAGTGCCCCCACGTGCCGTCGCCGCGCACCACGCGGTGGCAGGGCAGGAGGATCGGCACCGGGTTGGCCGCCAGCGCGTTGCCCACGGCGCGCGCCGCGCGCGGCCGGCCGATCCGCGCCGCGAGCGCGGCGTAGGAGTCGGTCGCGCCGTACGGGATCCGGTCCGCCATCGCCAGGACGGCGCGCTGGAACGGCCCGGCGCCGGCGAGGTCGACCGGCACCGTGAAGAACGCGCGGCGTCCGGCCAGGTACTCGGCCAGCTGCGCGCGCGCCGCCTCCGCGTGGCGGCGGGCCCGTCCCGTCGCGCGAGTGCGGCCGCGGCCCACGGTCAGCCGGCAGACGCCGGCCTCCGTGGCCGCGAGGTCCAGCCGGGACACCAGGCGCTCCAGGGCGACGTCGGGCCGCGGCGGGCGCTCGAGCGCGCGCGCCGCCAGCCGGGGCGGGGGCGTCACGGTGAAGAACTCGCGCAGCATCCGGTCCAGGGCATCCATCAGTGGCCTTCCTCTCTCAGCGTGACGCGCAGCAGCCGCTTGCCGCGCGCCAGCTGGCTCTTCACGGTGTTGACGGAGATGCCGCGGATCGCGGCCAGCTCCCGGTAGCCCAGGCCGTCGACGTAGTGCAGGGCGAGGAGGATGCGCGCCTCCCGGGGCACGCGGGCGAGCGCGCGCTCGAGGTCCAGCCGCTCCACGGGACGCGCGTCGCGCGGCGCGCCGGCCGGCGGCTCGGGCTGCGGACGCCGGCGCCGCAGCTCGTCGATGCACACGTTGGCGAGGGCGCGGTAGAGCCAGGTGGAGACGGCCCAGCGGGGCGAGTAGGTGGCGCGCGCGGCGAAGCACTTGAGCAGCGCGCGCTGGACGGCGTCCTCGGCGTCGGCCCGGTGGCCCAGCATCCGGTAGGCCACCGCGTAGAGGCGCGCCGCGTACTCCTCGGCGACCCGGGCGAACCTGCGCTCGTCCATCGTGCCCTGTTATACGGTGCCGGGCCGCCCGGAGGGTGGAAGCCGCGACGGCGACCACCGGGTGTGGCAGGATAGCGGCGCCACGATGAGGAGGGGCCCGATGCGCTATCGGCCGGTCGAGGGATGGGGGCAGCTGCCGGACGGGTGGTCGTTCGTGGAGGCCACGGCGGTGGCCGTCGACGGCGACGACAACGTGGTCGTCTTCAACCGGGGCGCGCACCCCGTGATCGTCTTCGACCGGGACGGCAAGTTCCTGCGCGCGTGGGGGGAGGGCACGTTCCGCCGGCCGCACGGCATCACGATCGGGCCCGATGGCTCCTACTGGCTCACCGACGATCTCCACCACACCATCCGGCAGTTCACGCCGGCCGGGAAGCTCCTGCTCACGATCGGCGATCCCGACACGCCGTCGACCCTGCAGTCCGGCAAGCCGTTCAACCGGCCCACCCACGTGGCGCTCTGCCCGAAGACGGGCGCCGTCTACGTGTCGGACGGCTACGGCAACTCGCGCGTGCACAAGTACGATCCCGCCGGCCGGCACCTGCACTCGTGGGGCGAGCCGGGGACCGATCCCGGCTGCTTCAACCTGCCGCACAACATCGCCACCGACGCGGCCGGGCTCGTCTACGTGGCCGACCGCGAGAACCACCGCGTGCAGATCTTCGACGGGGGCGGCCGGTACCTCGGGCAGTGGAACAA
>JAICGY010000472.1 GCA_025922915.1 Candidatus Methylomirabilota bacterium
AGCGTGCGGCCTCCGACGGCGCCGGCCACCTCGCGCAGGGCGGCGTCGCGGGCGGCGTCCTCGGGCGGCAGCGGCAGCCAGGCGGCGCCGGCCGCCTCGTGGAAGACGGCGAGTGCCGCGAGCCGCGGCTGCGGCGGCCGGGCGTCCCCCGTCCAGTCCACGGCGAGCGGCTCGCCGGCCGGCGCGGCGGCCAGGTGGTTCGCCAGCGTCCCGGCATCGTGCAGCCGGGTGACGGGGCCCGCCGGGGTCGGCGCGGTGGCCGGCAGCTCCTTGAGCAGCCGCGTGAACTCCATCTCCATCCAGAGCCCGCGCAGGCGCGGCCAGTCGGGCTCGGATCGCCGGAAGGTCTCGAGATCGAAGGCGAGCGGCACGGCGTCGTTCAGCAAGGCCAGCTCGCGGGACAGGAGCGCCTGCTTGCGGGCCGTCGCCAGCGTCTCCCGCAGCTTGCCGCCCACGAGCGAGAGGTTCTCGTACAGGCCGTCCACCGACCCGAACTGGGTGACGAGCTTCACCGCGGTCTTCTCGCCCACGCCCTTCACGCCGGGGATGTTGTCGATGCTGTCGCCCATGAGGGCCAGGACGTCGACGATCTGGACGGGGGCGACGCCCCACCGCTCGCGCACCTTCGCCTCGTCGTAGACGACGCGCTCGCCGGTGCGCCCGAGCACGGAGAGGACGCGCACGCGAGGGCCCACGAGCTGGAGCAGGTCCTTGTCGCCCGTGACCACGACGACCTCGAGGTCGGGGTCGCGGAGGGCGCTGGCCACCAGGGTGGCGAGCACGTCGTCTGCCTCGTAGCCCTCCACCTCGACGACGGGGGTGCGCATGGCGGCGAACAGCCGGCGGATGTAGGGCAGCTGCCGCGCGAGATCGCCGGGCATCGCGGTCCGGGTCGCCTTGTACTCGGCGTAGAGGCTGTCGCGAAAGGTGGGGCCCGGCGGGTCGAGCGCGATCCCCAGGTAGTCCGGCCGCTCCTCCCGGATCAGCTTCCAGAGCATCGTGCTCATGATCAGCACGGCGTGGCTCGGCACGCCGCGCGAGGTCGAGAGATAGCCGACCGCGTGGTACGCGCGGAAGATGTGGGAGTGGCCGTCCACGACGTAGAAGGTCTTCACGCGAGCGCCTCCGTCCAGAGCCGGCGCACCTCGCCCGTCGCCTCCCGGTAGGCGGCCAGGAACGCGTCGCGCGAGGGCAGGCCGAGCGCCGTCGCCAATCGCGCCGGCAGGGGGCCGGCGAGGTCGATCGTGTCGGCGGGACGGGCGGCGAGGAGGCGCAGCGCGGCCGACACGCGGCGCAGGAACCGGTAGCGCTGGGCCAGGCGGGCGGCCACTTCCGGGGGCAGGGCTCCTGCGCGCGCCAGGCCCGCCAGCGCGGCCGCCGTCGACGGGCCGCGGGCCTCGGGATGCTCGGCGCCGTGCACGAGCTGGAGGGCCTGCGCCAGGAACTCCACGTCCACGAGGCCGCCCCGGCCCACCTTCACGTGCCAGCGGCCGGGGGTCTCCTTGCCCAGCTCCACCTCCATGCGACGACGCACCTCCACGATCTCCTTCAGGGCCTGACGGGGCAGCGGCGCGGCGTACACCAGCCGGCGCAGCGCCGCACGGACCCGGCGTCCGAGGGGCGGATCGCCGAGAACGAGGCGGGCACGCGTCAGCGTCTGGCGCTCCCAGAGGTCTCCGTGCTCGTCATAGTACCGCTCCATGGCGTGGAGCGAGGACGCGAAGCCGCTGCCCTTGCTGCCCGGCCGCAAGCGCAGATCCACGGCGAAGGCGACCCCGGCGGCGGTGACGTCGCCGAGCGTGCTCGCCAGGCGCTCGACGGCGCCGCCGTAGAACGTGTGGGCGTCCACCGGAGCGGGCCCATCCGTGGCCGACTCGCTGCCGCCGGCGTCGTCGAAGACGACGAAGACGTCCAGGTCGGAGCCCGTGGTCAGCTCGCGGCCTCCCAGCTTGCCCACGCCGACCATGACCGCGGGCACGAACCGGCCGGCAGTGTCACGCGGAACGCCGTGTCGCTGCACCTGGGCGTCGAGGGCGAGGAGCCAGCCGGCGTCGAGGGCGGCCCCGGCGAGCGCCGTCATCTCCCGCGAGTAGGCGTCGATGTCCGTCACGCCCAGCAGGTAGCGCCACACGATGACGAGCTCCTCGGCCTGCTTGAGCCGGCGCAGCCGGTCCCGGCGCTCCGCGGTCTCGAGGCCGGCGGCGAAGAGCGGGGCGAGGGCGGCCCGGCAGGAGCCGCGCGTGCGCCGGCCCGCCAGCACGCCGGGGTCGGCGAGCGACCCGAGCAGCTCGGG
>JAICGY010000473.1 GCA_025922915.1 Candidatus Methylomirabilota bacterium
CCCCTCCGCCTTCTCGGGGATCTCCCCTCGCTTCACCAGGGCGATGAACTCCTCGCCGGTGGTCGTCATCAGCAGCGACGCGTTGATCTCCAGCTGGATCGCGTGCACGCGGCGGGTCCCCGGTCGGCCGTAGGTGGCCACAATGTTGCCCCCGGTGTAGCCGCTGACGTTCTCGTGCACCTCGAAGCCGTGCCGGGTGAAGATCGCGGCCACCGTCGCGGCGACCTCCGGGGCGCACGTCGCGTCCCGGCAAGTGCCGATGATGACCTGGTGGTCCTTCATGCGGCGCGGGCTCCCGGTGTGGCCGTCGAGGAGGATCGCGTAGCCGTAGGCCCGCCGGAGATCGGCGAGCAGGTGGTCCAGGGTCGCGTAGTAGGGGTCGTAGAGGGTGCGCAGGCGCTCCTCCAGCTCCCCGAGCACGAGCGGGCGCGCGAAGATCGGCACGTCGCGCCTGGTGTGGGTGCGGACGACGCCGCGGCTCGAGCGGACCTCGCCGTCGTGCTGCTCGAAATCGTCCCGGCGCCGGTTGACGTCGACGAACATGCGCGAGAACGGCGTCGCGAGGACGGTGGCCCCGTGCTCGTCCAGGTCGGCGTAGAGGTCGGCGGCGAAGGCGTCCGCGAAGCCGTAGGCGAACGTCTCGAACCAGGGCTCGCAGTAGTCGTCGCGGGTGATGTGAGGCAGGGCCCGCGTGCCGTAGTGCGGCACGCTGACCAGGACCGGCGCCCGCCGCTCCGGGGCCGGGTGCCTGACGATCGGAAAGGGGGTCGTCTCCATCCCCCCCGATTCTACTGCGTGAGCGCGCCGGGGCCGGGCCGGAGGACGCGGCGGTCGCGCGCCCCCGGCCCGGCCCGGTCCTGGCCCGGTTACGTCAGTAGATGGCCACCGGGTTGATGATCATCTGCACGGCCCCGCGGATGCGGGCCTGGCCGAGCACGAACAGGAACTCGCGGACTCCCTCCTTGGCGAGCGGCCCCGTGTTCATCGTCTCCAGGAGGTAGATGCCGTTCTCCTTGATCAGGGTGACGTGGCCGAAGAACGGCCGGTTCTCCTTCTCCGGCGGCACCACGTCGACGCCCCACGTGTCGGCGCCGACGGCGATGACGTTCTGCGACGCCAGCCAGACGGCGGCATCCTCCGAGGTGCCCGGCTCGCCGCTGACCCAGGTGTTCGGGTCGCTCTCGAGCTTGGCGTCCGTCCACCCGGTGTGGAAGAGCACGACGTCCCCTTCCTTGATGGTGACGGACTGGGCCTTGGCGGCGGCCTGGATGTCGGCCGCCGTGAAGTACTTGCCGGCCGGCAGGAACGGCACGTTGAAGTGCTTGGCCATGTCGATCAGGACGCCGCGCGCGACGATGGGCGGGACCTTCTCGATGCCCAGCTTCTTGAGGCCGGTGATCTCCGCGAAGTCCTTCTCGTTGTTGCAGTTGTAGTACACGCCGTCCTGGCCGAGGTGTCCGAGCCCGTCGAGCTGGGGGCCGATGCCGAACCAGAGCTGCGCCAGGTCGTCGTTGTAGCTGCCCTGATACCCGAACAGCCGCTTCCCGCCCTGCTGGCCCGGCTGCACGACCTCCAGCGAGAGCCGGCGCGGGGGGAACGCCGGCGTGTTCGCGTCGATGATGATGCCGAGCGGGTGGGTCTTCCCCTGCTTCACCAGCTTGGTCGCGTCCAGGACGCGCGTGGGCGTCACCAGGTTGGCGGCCCCGATCTCGTCGTCCTTGCCCCACTTTGAGGGCTTGCAGTCCGCCGCTGCCGCGATCCCTGCGCTGAACACCACGATCGAAACGGCGCCGCTCACGAGCCTCGAGAGTGTCATCGCGCTTCCTCCGGCCCCTGATGGTTGGCGTTACGGATCAGTATGCTGCGGCGGCGCCGCCCGAAATGTCAACGGACGCGCGGCCGCTGGCGTATCGTGCCGGGCGTGCTGGTCCACCTGGTCGACGGCACCTACGAGCTGTTCCGCTACTTCCTCGCCCCGGCGGCGGCCCAGGACCGGAGCGCTCCCGAGAGGCTGCGGGCGGTGCGCGGCGTCGTCGGATCCATCCTGAGGATGCTCGAGGGCGGCGCCACGCACGTTGGCGTGGCCACCGATCACGTCATCGAGTCGTTCCGCAACGCGCTCTGGCCCGGCTACAAGACGGGCGAGGGCCTGGATCCGGTCCTCCGTGGTCAGTTCGCGCCGCTGGAGGAGGCGCTCGCCGCCCTCGGCGTGGTCGTCTGGCCCATGGTCGAGCACGAGGCCGACGACGCGCTGGCCACCGCGGCCGCCATGGCGGCCGCCGACAC
>JAICGY010000474.1 GCA_025922915.1 Candidatus Methylomirabilota bacterium
GCAGCGCGGTGGCCGTGACGGAGACCACGCTGAACCCCACGAAGAAGGGCTTCCGCACGCCGGCATGGTCGGCGATCCCGCCCAGCACGGGCGAGGAGATCGCGACGGCCACCATCGTCGTCGAGATGATCAGCCCCCACAGGAGGTCGCCGCGGCCCACCTCGTTGCCGACCACCGCCTCCGCGTAGTACCGCGGGTAGACGGTGGAGAAGACGATGGCGGCCACCGCCGAGTTGGCGAAGTCGTAGAGTGTCCAGGCGGCGACCGTGGTGCGGGGGCTCCGCATCGCGTGAGCATGACACGGCGGGCGCCGCCGACGCACGTTCTGGCTGCCGGCGCCCCTTCCGCGCCCCGTCCGCTTGCGCTACTATCCTGCGCGCCATGCCGCGAGGCCTCGGTCTCCGGACGCTCGCCCGCCTCGCGCGCCGGGGGGACGTCGACACCGTGCTGATGGTCTTCCCCGACGGACACGGACGCCTGCTGGGCAAGCGGCTGACCGCGCGCCACTTCCTCGAGCACGGGGCGGCCGACGGCGTCCACGCCTGCATCTACCTGTTCACCGTCGACATGGAGATGGAGCCGCTCCCGGGGTTCCGCCTCACGTCGTGGGAACGCGGGTACGGCGACATGAGGATGGCGCCGGACCTGCCCACCCTCCGGCTCGTGCCCTGGCTGCCGGGGACGGCCCTCGTGTTCTGCGACGTCTACACGGAGGAGGGCGAGCCCATCGAGGAGGCGCCGCGGTGGGTGCTGAAGCGCCAGCTGGCGCGCGCGGCGGGGCAGGGGTACGTCGTGAAGACGGCGGCGGAGCTCGAGCTGTACTGCTTCCGCGAGTCGTTCGAGGAGGCACGGGCGAAGCGCTACCAGAACCTCACGCCCGTCTCGACCTACCTCGAGGACTATCACATCCTCCAGACGACGAAGGAGGAGCCGCTGGTGCGCGCCATCCGCAATGCGATGGAGGCGGCCGGCGTGCCGGTGGAGACCTCCAAGGGCGAGTGGGGGCGCGGCCAGGAGGAGATCAACCTCGCGTACGCCGAGGCGCTGGAGGCCGCCGACCGGACCGCGCTCTACAAGCACGGCGCCAAGGAGATCGCGCACCTCCAGGGCTGTTCGGTGACCTTCATGGCCAAGTACGACGCGGCCGCCGCCGGCTCGTCCTTCCACCTCCACTCCTCGCTCTGGGACCGGCGCGGCCGCCGGGCGCTGTTCGCGCCGCGCGGCCGCGGGCCGGCGCACCGGCAGCCGCTGACGCCGGTGCTCGGCCAGTGGCTGGCCGGCCAGCTCGCGATGGCGCGCGAGCTCGCGTACTTCTACGCGCCCACGGTGAACGCCTACAAGCGCTACCAGGCCGGCTCGTTCGCGCCGACGCGCATCGTGGCGGGCTGGGACAACCGCACCTGCGGCTTCCGGCTCTGCGGGGACGGCGCCGGCTTCCGGGTCGAGAACCGCATCCCCGGCGCCGACGCCAACCCCTACCTGGCCTTCGCGGCCACGATCGCGGCGGGGCTGCACGGGATCGCGAGCCGTCTCAAGCCCCCCCGGCTCTACGACGGCAACGCCTACGAGGACGCGACGCTGCCCCAGGTCCCCCGGACCCTGCGCGAGGCCATCGGCGAGCTCGAGCGCTCGAAGGTCGCGCGGGCGGCGCTCGGAGACCGGGTGGTGGAGCACTACCTGCACGCGGCGCGGCTGGAGCAGCAGGCGTTCGATCAGGCCGTGACCGACTGGGAGCTGGTCCGGAACTTCGAGAGGATCTAGATGGCGGACAGGCTGCGCGGCAAGGTGGCGCTGATCACCGGCGCCGGCATGGGGATGGGGCGCGAGGCGGCCGTGCTCTTCGCGGAGGAGGGCGCGCGGGTGATCGTCGCGGACATCGACGAGGCGGCGGCCCGCGAGACGGTGGCGCGCGTCGAGAAGGGGGGCGGCCAGGCCCTCGCCGTCGTGGGCGACGTGGCGATCGAGGCCGACGTGGCGCGCATGATCGCGGAAGGGGTCGCCCGCTTCGGCGGCCTGCACGTGCTCCACAACAACGCGGGCGTGCTGTGGAAGGACCGCGACCGGTCCGTGCTGGAGACGGACGAGCGCTGGTGGGACCGGGTGATGGCCGTCAACCTCAAGTCCGTCTTCTGGGTCACCAAGCACGGCATCCCCCACCTCCGCCGGGCCGGCGGCGGCTCGATCATCCTCATGGGCTCGGTCTCCGCGCTCGCCGGCTTCACGCGCGCCCAGGACGCCTACACGGCGGCGA
>JAICGY010000475.1 GCA_025922915.1 Candidatus Methylomirabilota bacterium
CACGATGGCGGCGTAGAGCCGCTGCTGCTGGAAGAAGTGGCGCAGCACGAAGTGCTCGTTGACGTCGTGCTGCTGGTTGTCGGCGTTGGCGGCGGGGATCCAGAGGGCCGGGATGCCGAGCGTCTCGGTGAAGACCCAGAGCGGGAGGGTGCCGCCCAGCGTCGGCAGGGCGACGGGCTCCTGCGTGTCGTGCTCGGCGAGCAGGCGGAGCAGCCAGCCGAACTCGGGCCGCGCCGGCGAGGTGTAGGAGGCGGGCTGGCCCTCCACGCGGACGCTGAAGGTCAGCCCCTCCACGCGCCGCCGCTGGTCGGCCACGGCCTCCTCCACCATCCGCCGCACCTCGGCCGGCGGCACGTCGGGCGTGACGCGCACGTCGAGGCGCGCGTGCGCCGTACGCGGGATGATCGTCCGGCGCAGGACCGGCGAGGCGCCGTCCGTCATGAAGTGGTTCACGTTCACCGTGGGCCGCAGGAAGGGCGTCCAGACCGCCCGGTCCTCCCACTTCGCGAACAGCTCCGACGCCTCGCGCCGGAAGGCGTCGTGGGCGTCGGCCCAGGCGTCGACGCGGGCCGCGATGTCCGCCACGAGCCGGGCCAGCGGCAGGACGGGATTGGGCACGACGTTGCCGTAGTTGCCGGAGTGCAGCGACGCGGGCCGGCCGTTGTCGGCGACGAGATCGACCATCACCAGGCCCCGCACGCCCATCACCAGCGTCGGGGCGTCCTGCTGCTTGGGCCCGTCGGAGCCGACCAGCACGTCGGCGGCGAGGCGCGCCCGGTGGGCGCGCGCGATGGCGTCCAGGCTCGGGCTGCCGTGCTCCTCCTCGCCATCGAGGACGACCCGGACGCGCCACTGCGCCCGGCCCGCGGCGGCCGCGTCCAGGGCGCCGAGGACGTTGGCCAGGTGCTGGCCCTTGTTGTCCGCGCCGCCGCGCGCCAGCACGGTCACGTCGTCCAGCGCGTCCTCGGGCACCGTCCGCGGGTCCACCGGGCGGCCGCCGTGGAAATAGGTCGGCTCGAACGGAGGACAGGCCACGCCCTCCCAGCGCCACCGCTCGAGGTCGCCCGTCGGCTGGACGTCGTAGTGCCCGTAGAGGAGCATGGTCGGCGCGCCCGACGGCCCGGGGATCTCCCCGCACAGCGCCGGGGTCCCGCCGCCGCCCGGCGCGGGCAGGGGATCGAGGGCGAGGCCGACGTCGCGCCAGAACGCGCGGACGTCCTCGACCATCTGCGCGGTCACCTGCCGGCTGATCGTCGGGATGCGGAGGTAGCGGTCGAGCAGGGCGAGGCGATCATGGCGTCGAGACACGCGATCCTCCCTGACGGGGCGTGAGGCCGGGCTAGTATAGCGTCATGGTGGACGCCGGCCGGCGGGTCGTGGAGGTGCGGCGCTGGGCCCCGGGGGGCGCGGAGCGATGGCAGCGCTACGAGGTGGACGCGGGAGCGGACACCACCGTGCTCGACGCCCTCGTCGAGATCCAGCGGCGTCAGGATCCCACGCTCGCGTTCCGCTACGCGTGTCGCGTGGGCATGTGCGGCTCCTGCGCGATGGTGGTGAACGGCCGCGAGCGCTGGGCGTGCCGGACGCGGCTGGCCGCGCTCGGCGGCGGTCGCCTGCAGGTCCGTCCGCTCTACCACTTCCCGCTGCTGCGGGACCTGGTGGTCGACATGGCGCCGTACGCCGCGCGCCTGGCCGCGGCGGGCGGCGCGCTCGTGCCCTCCCGGACCGCGGCCCCTTACGCCCGCATCGCCGGGAGCGGCCCGGAGCGGGCCGCGATCGATCCCGCCATCGAGTGCATCGGGTGCGGCATGTGCCTGTCGGCCTGCACGATGGTCGGCCACAACCCCCGGTTCCCCGGCCCGGCCGCGCTCAACCGCGCCTTCACGCTGCAGCGCGACTCGCGCGACGCCGGCAAGGCCGCCCGCTGGGCGACGCTGCTGTCCGACGACGCGCTGGCGCGCTGCCACGGGCAAGGGGCCTGCACCGACGTGTGTCCCATGGGGCTGTCGCCGACCGGCTCGATCATCCGGCTGCGCGCGATGGCGACTCGGCGGCTGCTCGGGCTGGAGGGCCCGCAGGGGGTGGTTGACCCTCCCCCGCCGGGCGTCTAGGCTGGGGCCGATGAGGTGTCCTCGCTGCGGGCGCGAGGGGCTGGGCGGCGCGAAGTACTGCTCCGAGTGCGGCACGCC
>JAICGY010000476.1 GCA_025922915.1 Candidatus Methylomirabilota bacterium
CAGGGTGCGGTCGTTCCGCGCGCGGCGCTCGCGCTGCTCGGCCCGGAGCGCCTCGTACCGCGCCGTCTCCAGCGCCGTGGTGAGCGCGCGGTCGTACTCGCCGCTGTCGTAGCGCTGCCCGGTCGGCGCCTGGTAGGGGAAGGCGTCGGGCGGGATGAAGTTGCGGCGGCGCACCTCTTCGGGTGGCCGGCCGAGCTCCGCGGCTACGACGTCCATCAGCCGCTCGATGTAGTAGGCGGCCTCCGGCCGCCCGGCGCCCCGGTACGCGGCGACCGGCGTCGTGTTCGTGAAGACGCAGACCGACTTCAGATCGACGCTCGGGATCCGGTAGACCCCGATACCCATCATCAGGGTCAGGTCGGGGATGAAGGTGAAGATCGGATAGGCGCCGATGTTCGCGGTGACCGTCATCCGCAGGGCGGTGACGGTGCCGTCGTCCTCGACGGCGGCCTCGAGATCGGCCACCTGGTCCCGGCCCTGCGTGGTCGCCAGCATGTGCTCGACGCGCGTCTCGACCCACCGCACGGGCAGGCGGAGCGTCCGGGCGAGGACGGCGAGCACGGCGTCCTCCGGATAGACCCCGAACTTCACGCCGAAGCCGCCGCCGACCTCGGGCGCGATCACGCGCACGAGGTTCTGGTCGAGTCCGAGCAGCGCGGCCAGGTCGTTGCGGAAGCCGTGCGGCGCCTGGTTGGTCGCCCACACCACGAGTCCGCCCGTGGCCGGGTCGGGCGCCGCCGCCACCGCGCGCCCCTCCATGGGCACGCCGCAGAGCCGCTGGCTCACCATGCGCTGGCGGACGACGCGGCGCGCGCGCGCGAACGCCGCGTCGGGCTCGCCGGCCGTGATCCGGTTCTCGTGCTCGACGTTCCGCGGCGCGTCGTCGTGCAGGAGCGGGGCGCCGTCGGCCATCGCCGCGAACGGCTCGACCACCGCCGGCAGCATCTCCCAGTCCACGACGACGTCCTGCGCGGCGTCGGCGGCGAGCTCCGGCGACTCGGCCACGACCGCGGCCACGGCCTCGCCGGCGTGCCGTACCCGGTCGATGGACAGCGGGCTGTGCCGTCGTCCCCCCGTCGCCGTGCCGGCGCCGCCCTCGCCCGCGCCGCCGAAGGGGAGGGGACCGCAGTGCGGCGCGATGTCGCGGCCGGTCACCACCGCGCGCACGCCCGGCCGGCTGCGGGCGGCGGCGACGTCGATCCCCCGGATGCGGGCGTGGGCGTACGGGCTGCGCACGAACGCGACGTGGCACATGCCGGGCAGCGCGATGTCGCCCACGTAGGACGACGCCCCGGTGACGAGGCGGGGATCCTCCTTGCGCTTGACCTCGGCACCCATGAGCCGGGGCGTGATCCTGGTCGCGGCGGCGGCCGGTGGAGTCGTCATGGCAGCGGAGGATAGTCGCGTCGCGCGAAGCGAGCAAGCGGTACAATCCCGGAGCGTCACGGAGGACGTCCATGAGAGTCGATCGCCCCAGCGTCTGCCCGCTCGATTGCCCCGACACCTGCAGCCTCACCGTCACCGTCGAGGACGACCGGATCGTCGGCATCCGCGGCTCGCGCGCCAATCCGTACACGGCCGGCGTGCTGTGCGCCAAGGTGCCGGAGGCTTACCCGGAATTCGTCCACGGCCCGCGCCGGCTGCTGACGCCATTGCGGCGGGTCGGCGCCAAGGGCGAGGGCCGCTTCGAGCGGATCTCGTGGGAGGAGGCTCTCGACCGCGTCGCCGACCGCTTCACCGCGATCATGGCCGAGCACGGCCCGCAGGCGATCGTCCCGCTCAACTATGCCGGGCCCCACGGCTTCCTGGCCGGCGGCTCGATGGACCTGCGTTTCTTCCACCTCCTCGGGGCCAGCCTGCTCGACCGGAAGCCGCTCTGCGGTGGCATCCGGACGGAGGCCTGGGTGGGCACGTTCGGGCCGGTCCCCGGCATCCGCCCCGAGCAGGTGGAGCACGCCCGGCTCGTCATCGCGTGGGGCAACAACGTGACGTGGGCGAACCTGCACCTGATGCCCATCGTGAACCGGGCGCGCAAGGCGGGCGCGCGCTTCGTCGTCGTCGATCCCCGGCGCACGAAGGCCGCCCAGCAGGCCGACCTGCACGTGGCGCTGCGGCCGGGCACCGACGTCGTCCTGGCGTGGGCGATCGCGGCGGAGCTGGAGCGCCGCGGCGGCATCGACACGGC
>JAICGY010000477.1 GCA_025922915.1 Candidatus Methylomirabilota bacterium
GCCGCCGCTCGTGGCGGGACCGACCGATCGGGCCGCTGCCGGAGCAGCTCGACGTAGAGCGCCGCGGTCTCGGGATCGGGCGCGGTCTGGAGCTCGCGCTGGAAGATCTCGGCGCAGAGCTGGTACTGCCGCAGCGCGGCGGCGCGACGGCCCTGGACGGCGTAGGCCCGCATCAGCGCGCGGTGACCGTCTTCCCGGAGAGGATCCAGCGCGAGCAGACGCAGCGCCGTCACGATCTGGGCGGGCGCGTCGCCACGGGCACGGTCGCTCGCGAGGAGCCGTGACACGGCGTTGATCGCCGTCTCGTGAAGCTGCTCCCGCTCGCTCGCGAGCCACTCCTCGAAGGGGCAGGGCCCGACGTCGAGGCCTTCGAGGAGCGGGCCCCGGTAGAGCCCGGCCGCGGCGCGGAGCGCGTCCTCGCCATCCTGCGCGGTCAACCCGCGGAAGCGCCCGACGTCGCTCTCGACGGCCTGCGCGGCCAGGCGGATCACCTCGCCGTCGACGACGACGGCGGGGGCCGCCTTCCCGAGGGCGCGACGCATCCGGAACAGCACCTGGCGCAGGCTGTTGCGCGCCTCGTCGGCCTCGGCGTCTCCCCACAGGAGGGCGGCAAGCTTGGCGCGCGCGTGGGAGACGCCGGGGACCAGGGCCAGATAGGTCAGGAGGGCCTGAGCCTTGCGCGGCATGGCGATGACGCGGGGTCCGACCCGGGCCTCGAACCCTCCGAACAGTGTGAGGCTGACCACCGGCATCACAGCACTGGCCTGGCGGGGGATTATAGTCCCGGCGGTAACGCCGCGGTAACGCCGCCCGGGGATGATGCCGCCTGAAGGAGGCTACTCCATGAATGCGGATGACGTCACTCGACGGACGTTCCTGGCCCGGGCCGGCACCATGACCGCGCTGCTCGTAAGCTCCCCCTGGTTCGCCCACGCGTTCCCCGCACGGGAGGGTGAGCGGGTGGTGCCCTTCGCGGATCAACCGTCGGCGCCACCGCGCGAGGGCTTCAACCTCCTCAGGTGGGAGGAGCTGGACTCGTGGATCACGCCGACCCCCGAGTTCTTCCGCGTGTCCCACTACGACGTGCCGACGATCGCCGAGGCCGGCTGGCGGCTCGAGGTCACGGGGCTGGTGGAGCGCCCGGGCTCGTACACGCTGGCCGACCTCAGGGCGCGCCCGCGCGCGGAGGTGGTCTTCACCGTCGAGTGCGGCGGCAACCACGGCTTCCCCTGGCTCACCGGCGCCATCGGCAACGCGCGGTGGACGGGCACGCCGCTGGCGCCGCTCCTCCAGGCGGCCGGCATCCGCCAGAACGGCATCGAGGTCGTCTTCTTCGGCCAGGACGAGGGCATGGAGACGCTCCGCGAGCAGAAGCTGAAGCAGAACTTCGCCCGCAGCATGTCGGTCGAGGACGCCATGAGCCCGGCCAACCTCGTCTGCTACGAGATGAACGGCGCGCCGCTCTCGTCCCCGCACGGCTTTCCGGCCCGGCTCATCGCCCCGGGGTGGTACGGCGTCGCGAACGTGAAGTGGCTCACGCGCATCGAGGTGCGCGACACGCGCTTCATGGGCCGCTTCATGGCCCGCGACTACGTGACGATCCGCGAGGAGGAGCGCGGCGGGCAGACGGTGGCGGTGGAGACGTCGGTGGGGCGGGCCCGGCTGAAGTCGGCCCCGGCCCGGGTGACCGTGAAGGACGGCAGCCACCGCGTGACCGGGGCCGCGTGGGGCGCACCGATCGCGCGGGTGGAGGTCGCCATCGACGGCGGCGCCTGGCGTCCGGCCACGCTCGATCCGACCTACAACGCGCCCTACGCGTGGCGGATCTGGACGCTCGACTGGCCCGGCGCCACGCCCGGGGAGCACACGATCACCAGCCGCGCCATCGACCTGAGCGGCAACGTCCAGCCGGCGCCGACCGATCCGCTCATCGCGCGAAAGAAGACCTACTGGGAGAGCAATGGCTGGGTGACGCGGACGGTGCGCCTGACGTAGCGGGGGCGGTCCCGGCGATCGCGTCCGCCGGCGGGCACTCTCGGCCTCGCACGCGGAGCACCGCGCGCCCAGGCGGACGCCGCACTCGAGGCAGGACCGGCGGAGACACGTCGTGCGGAGCGCTCGCTCATCCGGCCCGCCGGTGGGCCGGTCCAGTCCACGCGCGCCGCGCCGGGATCAGCC
>JAICGY010000478.1 GCA_025922915.1 Candidatus Methylomirabilota bacterium
CGGCAGCCGGTGGACGAGCAGGCGCGGCTCGCCGCGCGCCAGGGCCAGGGCTACGTGGTCGCCGACCTCGTCCGCGTGGTGGACGAGCGGATGCAGGACGTCGCCATGGACGGCGCGACCCTGGGCGAGGTCGTCATGCGCGGCAACAACGTCATGAAGGGCTACTTCGAGCAGCCCGACGCGACGGCGGAGGCCTTCCGGGGCGGCTGGTTCCACTCGGGGGACCTCGCCGTCTGGCACCCCGACGGGTACATCGAGCTGCGCGACCGCAAGAAGGACATCATCATCTCCGGCGGCGAGAACATCTCCACCATCGAGGTCGAGCAGGCGGTGGCGCGCCACCCGGCGGTCATGGAGTGCGCGGTGGTGGCGATCCCCGACGAGAAGTGGGGCGAGCGGCCGAAGGCCTTCGTGACGCTCAAGCCGGGGGCGACGGCCACCGAGCAGGAGGTCATCGAGTTCTGCCGGCAGCACCTCGCCCACTTCAAGTGCCCGGCGGCCGTGGAGTTCGGCGACCTGCCCAAGACGTCCACCGGCAAGGTCCAGAAGTTCGTCCTGCGCGAGCGGGCGTGGGGCGGGGCCGCCAAGCGGATCAACTAGCCTCGCGCGATGGCGCTCGAGCAGCGGCTGGACGAGATGCTGCGGGAGGCGATCCGGTCCCGGGATCAGCGGACGGTGGACGTCGTGCGCATGCTGAAGAGCCGGATCACCGAGCGCCGGACGGCCAAGGGGTTCGGGGGCGACGTCGACGACGCGCTCGTGCTGGACGTGATCGGGGCGTACCGGAAGTCCCTGCAGAAGGCTCTGCCGGAGTACGAGAAGGCGGGAGAGCGCGGCCGCGCCCAGGCCGAGCAGCTGCGGTCCGAGATCGCCTTCTGCGAGTCGTTCCTGCCCCGCGGCCTCGACGAAGCGGCGCTGCGCGCGCTCGTCGGCGAGCGCCTGGCCGCCCTCGGCATCGCCGACGCCCGTCAGGTCGGCCGCCTCGTCGGCGACGTGATGAAGACCCACAAGGGGCAGGTCGAGGCCGCCGACGTCAAGCGGGTGGCCGAGGAGCTCCTCCGGGCCTGACGGCGCGCCCGGTCAGCCCGCGGCGCGCCGTGGGCGCGCCCGGAGGAACTCGAGCACCGCGCGGTTGAAGGCCTCCGGCTCCTCGAGGTTCAGCGTGTGGCCCGTGCCCGGCAGCAGGTGCAGGGTGGCGTTGGGGATCGTGGCGGCGAGGAAGCGGCTGGCGTCGACGGCCGGCGCGTCCTCCTCGCCCACGATGACGAGCGTGGGCACCCGCAGCTGCCGGAGACCGGCCTCCAGCTCGTACATCGTCGGGCGGCGCAGCTGGACGCCGCGGAGCGTCTGGGCGAGCCCGGGGCCGGAGAGCGCGGCGAACTCGTCGCGCAGCTTGCGCCACGCCGCCGGGTTCTTGCGGCGCAGCTGGATCCGCGTCGGGCCCGTCAGGTAGTCCTCCGCCACCGCGGCCGCCCCCTCGCGCTCCAGGCGGTCGGCGATCGGGCTGAAGTCCCGGACGAAGGCCTCCTTGTCGGCGGAGCCGGTGCCGACGCCGGCCAGCACGAGGGCGTCGACCCGCCCCGGGTAGCGCAGCGCGAAGTTCAGGGCGATGCTGCCGCCCATCGAGAACCCGCCCACGATCGCCCGCTCGATGGCGAGCATGTCGAGGAGCACCCGGAGATCCTCGATGGACTGCTCCTGCGAGTAGGCGGCCAGGTCGGTGGGCACCGTGGAGGGCGGATACCCGCGCGAGTTGTAGATGACGAGCCGGTAGTGCCGGCTCAGCTCGCGCTGCGGGTCCCAGCTCCGCGTCGACCCGGCGAACTCGTGCGACAGCACGAGCGGCTCCCCGGCGCCGTGGACCTCGTAGTGGATCTCGATGCCGTTGACCGGCGCCACCGGCATCAGCGCGCGCCTCCGGACGGCCGGCCCACCGCCTCGCGCACCTCCTCCACGGTGAGCGGCCCCACGTCGAGGAAGGCGATGATCCGGCAGGGGCAGGCCTCGCCCCCCTCGAACCGCCACGGGAACGCCCCGATGATGCAGCGGGTGTTGAGCACGCGCTCGATGTCGCCCCCGACGTTCTCGGCGTGGATGCACCCCTCGGGGAAGGCGAGGTAGTGCATCGGGAAGATCTCCTCCTTC
>JAICGY010000479.1 GCA_025922915.1 Candidatus Methylomirabilota bacterium
AGCTCGGCAGCGGCTACCTGCTGTCGTCGTGGATCGAGAAGACCGGGGTGGAATCGGCCCACCGCGTGATCGCGGTCTCGCGGCAGATGCGCACGGACATCCTCCAGCACTTCCAGGTTGATCCCGACCGCGTCGTGACGATCCACAACGGCATCGACCCCGATCGCTTCCGCCGCACCGAGCAGCGCGACGCGCTCGCCCGCCTGGGCGTCACGCCGCCGTTCGTGCTCTTCGTCGGCCGCATCACCGACCAGAAGGGCATCTTCCACCTGCTGGAGGCGGCGAAGCGGCTGCCCGCCGGCGTGCAGGTCGTGCTCTGCGCGTCGGCGCCGGACACGCCGGAGATCGAGGAGCGGCTGCGCCGCGCGGTCCCGCAGCAGCCGAACGTCCTCTGGATCAACGAGATGGTCCCGGTCGAGGTGGTCACCCAGCTCTACAGCCACGCCGCGGTGTTCGCGTGCCCGTCGGTGTACGAGCCGTTCGGGTTGATCAATCTCGAGGCCATGGCCTGCGAGACCCCGGTCGTCGCCTCCGCCGTCGGCGGCATCCTCGAGGTGGTCGAGGACGGGCGCACGGGGCTGCTGGTCCCGCCCGCCCGCCCCGACGAGCTGGCGGCGGCGATCACGCGCGTGCTACAGGATCCCGCCATGGCCAAGGCGATGGGGCGGGCGGGGCGCGAGCGGGTCGAGCGCCACTTCGCCTGGTCCAGCGTCGCGGAGCGCACCGAGCGCGTCTACGCCGACGCCGCCGCCGAGTTCCGCCGCACCGCCGCCGACTGAGCCCGGCGGCCGATCCGGGCGGACGCCGTGCTGGCCGCGTGTCGGGGGTTCGTGTTCGACCTGGACGGGTGCGTGTGGCAGGGGGAGGTCCTGAGCCCCGGGGCGGGCGAGGTGCTGACCGCGCTCCACCGGGCGGGACGCCGCATCGCCTTCCTGACGAACAACTCGCGGGCGACGGGGCCGGCGATCCGTGCCAAGCTCCACCGCCTGGGGCTGGCGTTCGCCGAGCACGCGCTGACGCCGCTCGAGATCATCGGCAGCGTCGTCGCCGAGCGCTTCGGCCGCTCGCGCGTCCTCGTGATCGGCGCCCCCGAGCTGACGGCCGCCGTCCGGGCCGGCGGCCACGACATCGTCGACGTCGCCGCGTTCCGGACCGCCACCGTGGTCGTCGTCGGCAACGACTTCGAGCTGACGTACGAGCGGCTCGCCGCCGCCGCGCGGGCGGCGGCCGCCGGCGCCCCGCTCGTCACCCCGAACGTCGATCCACGGCTCCCCATCGAGGGGGGCGACTTCCTGCCGGGCTCGGGCGCCATCGTCGCCGCCGTCGCCACCGCCGCCGGCGTGCGGCCGGTCGTCGTCGGCAAGCCGGAGTCGCCGCTCTTCCGGATGGCGCTGCGCCGGCTCGGCCTCGAGCCGGCCGAGGCTGCGATGGTCGGTGACAGCCTCGAATCCGACGTCGCGGGCGGACGAGCGGTCGGCATGCGCACCGTTCTCTACGCCCCCGGCGCGCCGCCGGCGCCGGGGGCCGCCGACCTCGTCGTCCGCTCCTTCGTCGAGCTGGCGCGCGCCGCCGGCGTCGGCTAGGAGTCTGTCAGGGGGTTGGAGGGCGCCCGGAGCCCCTCATGAGACTCGTCCTCGATCGTGAAGCCGCCGGCGCGCCAGGCGGCGAGGCCGCCCTCCAGGACGAAGGCGCGCGGCACGCCGACGCTCCTGAGGAAGCGCCAGGCCGCGCCGGCCTCCGCCGTGGAGGCGTCGCCGTAGACGACGACCAGCGCGTCGCGCGGGATCTCGGCGTGGCGTGATCGCAGCTCGACCAGGGGCACCGAGCGCGCGCCGGGAAGGTGCCCGGCGCGGTAGGCGTCAGCCGGCCGGAGATCGACGAACGCCAAACGCTCGCCGGCGTGCAGGAGCCGCTGCGCCGAGTCGGGATCGATCGTCAGCAGGCCGGGCGTCCACGGATGGCCCGCGGCCGCGCCCGCCACTTCGACCGCGAGCACGAGCGCGGGGATCAAGAGGAGCGCCCGGGTCACGGGTTCTGCACCGTCACGGTGACGCTGCTGGAGCCGGTGGCGCCGGCGCTGTCGCGGACGGTGACGACGAGCGTCTGCTGGCCGTTCGGGCCGTTGGTCGTGA
>JAICGY010000480.1 GCA_025922915.1 Candidatus Methylomirabilota bacterium
GCGACGAGGCGCACCCCTTCGAGCTGCCGCGGATCACCTTCCCGGAGCCGGCGATCTCGTTCGCCATCCAGCCGAAGACGCGGGGCGACGAGGACAAGATCTCCAACGCGCTCGCGCGCATCGCCGAGGAGGACCCGACCGTCCACTACCACTTCGACCCGGAGACCAAGCAGCTGCTCGTCTCCGGCGTGGGCAGCCTCCACGTCGAGATGGTCGTGGAGCGCATGAAGCGCAAGTACAACGTCGACGTCCTCCTGCTCCCCCCGCGCATCCCCTACAAGGAGACGGTCAAGGGTCGCGCCGAGGGGCAGGGCAAGTACAAGAAGCAGACGGGCGGGCGGGGTCAGTACGGCGACACCTGGCTCCGCGTGGAGCCGCTGCCGCGCGGCGGGGGCTTCGAGTTCGTCGACGACATCTTCGGCGGCGCCGTTCCGCGGAACTTCATCCCCTCGGTGGAGAAGGGCGTCCGCGACTGCATGAAGCGTGGCATCCTCGCCGGCTACCCGGTGGTGGACGTGCAGGTGACGCGGTACGACGGCTCCTACCACGTCGCCGACTCGTCGGACATGGCGTTCCAGATCGCCGCGTCCATGGGGCTCCAGAAGGTGTTCATGGACGCCCACCCGATCCTGCTCGAGCCGGTGATGAACGTCGAGGTCAACACCCCGGCGGAGGCGGCCGGCGACATCATCGGCGACCTCAACTCCCGCCGGGGACGGATCGTGGGCATGGAGCCCACCGGGGAGACGGCGATCGTGCGGGCCTCGGTGCCGATGGCCGAGATGCTCACCTACGAGTCCAGCCTCCGGTCCATGACGGGCGGGCGCGGCGGCTACGCGATGGAGTTCTCGCACTACGAGGAGGTCCCGCCCTTCATGGCCGAGAAGATCATCAAGGAGGCGCAGAAGGAGAAGGCGGAGAAGCACTGAGGGCCGGGCGCGGGTGGCCGTAGAATAGGGGACGCGATGATCTTCCACCAGGTTCTCAACGAGGAGTCCGGCTGCCTGAGCTACCTGATCGGGTGCGCCGAGGCCGGCGCGGCGATCGTCGTCGATCCCGGCCGCGACCGGATCGAGGAGTACCTGCGCCTGGCCCGCAAGAAGGGCGTCCGCATCCGCCACATCGTCGAGACCCATACCCACGCCGACCACATCTCCGGCAACCGCGACCTCGCCGAGGCCAGCCAGGCGACGATCCACGTCCACCCCGCGGGGGGCGCCGTCTTCGCCCACGAGCCCGTGCGCGACGGCGACCGCCTGCGCGTCGGGAACATCGAGCTGCAGGTCGCCCACACCCCGGGCCACACGCCCGACTCGATCTGCCTGCTCGTCACCGACCACGCCCGGGCCGACGAGCCGTGGTTCGTGCTCACGGGCGACACGCTCTTCATCGGCTCCGTGGGCCGTCCCGACCTCGGCGGTGCCCGCGCCGCGGAGGAGCTGTGGGCCAGCCTCCGGTCGGCGCTGCTCCCGCTGCCCGACAGCGTCGAGGTGTACCCGGCGCACGGCGCCGGCTCGACGTGCGGCAAGGCCATGTCGGCCAAGGCGGGGTCGACGATCGGCTTCGAGCGCCGCTTCAACCCGGCCCTGCGTCTGCTCGACGACCGCCAGCGGTTCGTCGACTTCATCATGGACGGCATCCCGCCGAAGCCACCGTCGTTCGAGACCATCGTGGCCAAGAACCGCGGCCTCGTGCCGCTCGTGGCCGCCAAGCCGCGTCCCTGCTCCGCGCGCGAGACCTGGGAGGCGGTGGGCGCGGGCGCCTGCGTCATCGATCTGCGAGAGCCCGGCGTCTTCGGCGAGGGACACATCCCGGGCGCGCTCAACGTCTGGATCGACGGCCCGCAGTTCGCCGATCGCGTCGGGTGGATGCGCCCGGCGGGCGCCCCCCTCATCCTGATGCCTCAGGGGCCCTCCGACGTCGACCGGGCCGTCGCGGCGCTGGCCCGCGTGGGCGTGGACGAGGTCGTGGGCTTCGTGCAGTGGGGCATGGTCGAGTGGCGCAGCGCCGGGCTGCCGGTCGAGATGGTGCCGCAGATCACCGTGCACGAGCTGGCGGCGTGGCTCGAGGAGGGGCGCGACGTGACGGTGGTCGACGTGCGCGAGCCCGCCGAGTGGGCCGA
>JAICGY010000481.1 GCA_025922915.1 Candidatus Methylomirabilota bacterium
CCGCTGGCTCGCCGCGCAGCCCGGCGGGCCGGCCAGCATCCTGGTGATCTCCGAGGACTGGTCGTCCGACTGCCGGCGCGACGTGCCCATGCTGGCGCGGCTGGCCGAGGCCGGCGGGCTGGCGCTGCGGATCTTCAACCGCGACGGCAAGAAGATCCTCGGCACGCGGCGTCCCGATCCGGCCGCCTACCCCGACGGCAACCACGACCTGATGCTCGCGTTCCTGAACGAGAAGAACGGCGGCCAGTGGGCGTCGGTACCCGTGGCCGTCTTCTACACGAAGGACTTCCGCGAGCTCCACCGCTACATCGAGTACCCGGCGATCTACCGCAAGGACCTCGTCCGGGGCCGCCAGCAGGCCGCGCGGCCCGGCGAGACGGAGGCGCAGGCCCGGGAGCGCGGCCAGCGCGAGTTCGTGGCCATGCAGGCCTCGCCGTTCTTCGGCGTCTGGGCCGCGGCGGCCGTCGACGAGATCCTCACCGCGCTGTACGAGAAGCTGACCGGCGAGGCGCGGGCATGAGCGCGCGCGAGCTGACCTACGGCGAGGCGGTCCGCGAGGCGATCGCGGAGGAGATGCGGCGCGACCCGACCGTGTTCCTGATCGGCGAGGACGTGGCCGAGGCCGGGCACCCCTTCAAGACCCTGACGGGCCTGGTGCAGGAGTTCGGGACGGCGCGCATCATCGACACGCCGATCTCCGAGCCGGGCTACGCCGGCATCGGCGTCGGCGCCGCCATGACCGGCATGCGCCCGATCGTGGACGTCATGTTCGGCGACTTCATCACACTCACCATGGACCAGATGGTGAACCAGGCCGCCAAGGCCCACTACATGTCGGGCGGCAAGATCAAGGTGCCCATCGTCTTCCGCACCACGCTCGGCGCCACGCGGCGGTCGGCCGCCCAGCACTCGCAGTCGCTCCACGCCTGGGTGAGCCACATCCCCGGCCTCAAGGTCGCCCTGCCCTCCGGCCCCTACGAGGCCAAGGGCCTGATGAAGACCGCCATCCGCGACGACAGCCCGGTCGTCGTCTTCGAGGACAAGATGATGTACCGGGTCAAGGGCCCGGTCCCCGACACCGACTACACCATCCCCTTCGGCGTGGCGGAGGTGAAGCGCGCCGGCACGGACATCACGATCGTGGCCACCAGCAGCATGGTCGCCGTCGCCCTCGGCGCCGCCGCCATGCTGGAGGAGATCGGCCTCAGCGCCGAGGTGATCGACCCGCGCACGACCTGGCCGCTGGACAAGCAGGCCCTGATCGACTCGGCCCGCAAGACCTCCCGCGCCCTCGTGGTGGACGAGGGCTACGAGCGCTACGGCGTCACCGCCGAGATCGCCTCGGTCATCGCGGAGGGCGCGTTCTATCACCTCGACGCGCCGGTCAAGCGCATCGGGGCCATGGACGTGCCGGTGCCGTTCTCCCCGGTGCTCGAGGACCTCACCGTGCCGTCGGAGAAGACGGTCTTCGAGGCGGCCCGCGCGCTCTGCGGAAAGGCCTGATGCCGGCGACGGTCATCATGCCGGCGCTGGAGCTGGCGCAGGAGACCGGCAAGGTCCTGCGCTGGCTCAAGGCGCCGGGCGACCGCGTGAGCAAGGGCGAGCCGATCGTCGAGATCGAGACGGACAAGGTGACCGTCGAGGTGGAGGCCCCGGCCTCCGGGGTGCTCCGAGACGTCACCGCCCGCGAGGGGGACGTCGTGCCGGTGGGCCAGACGATCGCGCTGATCGTCGCCGCCGACGAGCCCCGCGTGGCGTCCCCGGCTCCTGCGGGCGGCCCTCCGCCCGCGCCTTCCGTGACGGCCGCGGCGGCCGGCGTGCGAGCATCCCCCCTCGCCCGCCGCCTCGCCGAGCAGCACGGCGTCGATCTCGCCCGCGTGAAGACGGCGAGCGGGCGGATCGAGAAGGCGGACGTCCTCGCCCACGTCGAGGGGGAGAAGACGCGGGCCGGCAACGGCGATCGCACGTCCCCCGCGCGCCTCCCGGCCGCCTCGCCGAAGGCCCGCCGGCTGGCGGCCGACCGCGGGGTCGACCTCGCCGGGCTCGACGGCTCCGGCCCGGGCGGCGCCGTGCGGGCGTCCGATGTCCTCGTCGCGCCGCCGGCG
>JAICGY010000482.1 GCA_025922915.1 Candidatus Methylomirabilota bacterium
AGCCCGGCCCCGCGCCAGCGGGATCCCCCGTAAGGACCCGCACAAGATGTGGGGCGGCCCGGCCAGCGGCCGGGCGACGTGCGAGCGGTGCGGCGAGCGGATCGGGCACGGCCTGGAGTTCGAGCTGGAGTTCGGCTCCGCCACCGTCTTCCTCCACGAGCGCTGCTTCTTCGCCTGGGATCGCGAGCGTCGTCAGGGCGCCTCCTGATCCGCCCCTCCGCGCAGGTCCTGCGGCCGCGCGGGCGGGAGCGATCCATGCGGGGGCCTCTTGCACGCCGGTTGCACCGATCGCCCGTCCCATGGCCTTCACCGTCGCCACCGTCACCTTCTGCGTCGTCGTCGTGCTCATCGTCGGCACGTTCGCGCTCGCTTCGCGCCGCGCCGGACGGCGGGGCCGGTCAGGACGCGACCATCGCCACGGGTGAGAGGCGAGCAGCCCCTGCTCGCGCGATGGGCCGGCACCGGCAGATCGTGCAGGCTCCGGGTCTCCACGCCGGCGCCTTGGGCGGTCATCGCAGCCCGCCCGTGACCGCTCCCCCGGCCGCGCACAGGACGACCACCAGCCAGGGGGGCGTGCGCCAGAAGGCGAGCAGGGCGAAGGCGACGAGGGCGAGCCCCAGATCCTGCGGGGCCTCGATCGCGCTCGTCCACACCGGCCGGTAGAGCGCCGCGAGGAGGAGCCCGACGACGGCCGCGTTGACGCCGGCGAGCGCGGCCTGGAAGGCCCGCCGCCGCCGGAAGGCGTCCCAGAACGGGAGCGCACCGACGACGAGCAGGAAGGATGGCAGGAAGATGGCGACGAGGGCGAGGGCGGCGCCGGCGAGCCCGCCCGGCGGCCCCTCGGCCCGCGCGCCCAGGTAGGCGGCGAAGGTGAAGAGCGGGCCCGGCACGGCCTGAGCGGCGCCGTATCCGGCGACGAACTGTTCGTCGCTCACCCATCCGGTCGGCACGACCTCGGCCTGCAGGAGCGGCAGCACGACGTGGCCGCCACCGAAGACCAGCGAGCCGGCGCGGTAGAACGCGTCCACCAGGGCCACCGCCGGGCTCGCGACCAGCAGGCGAAGCAGCGGGATGCCGACGAGGAGGGCCCCGAAGAGAGTCAGCGCCGCGATGCCCAGACCCCGGCTCACGCCGACCTCCACGTCGGAGCGAGGTGGGTCGGGCGGCGGCGGCACGATGCGCCAGCCCACGAGCCCCCCGAGCACGATCACGGCCAGCTGGGCCTCCGTCACCGGCCACACGAGCATCACCACGGCGGCGAGCACCGCCATCGTCGCCCGCTCGCGGTCGGGACACAGGGCACGCGCCATGCCCCAGACCGCCTGGGCGACGACGGCGACCGCCGCCACCTTCAGGCCGTGCAGCCACCCGGACTCGCGGGGGTCGAGCGCCGCGACGCCGTAGGCGAAGGCCACCATGGCCACCGCCGAGGGCAGCGTGAAGCCGACCCAGGCGGCGAGGGCGCCGGGCAGCCCCGCCCTCAGGATCCCGATCCCCATGCCCACCTGGCTGGACGCCGGCCCGGGCAGGAACTGGCAGAGCGCGACCAGGTCCGCGTACGTGCGCTCGTCGAGCCAGCGGCGCCGCACGACGTACTCGTCGCGGTAGTAACCGAGGTGCGCGACGGGTCCCCCGAACGAGGTGAGCCCGAGGCGTGTCGCGACTCCGAGCACCTCCAGGAACGAGCCGCTCCGAGCCCGATCGGTCTTCACGGCGACCCAGCATACGCCGGCAGGGGCCGGCCCGCGTCCTCGCCGGCACATCGCGTGCATCCCGCCGCACCGCCTGGACGCGAACTCGACCCTGGATTCGATACGCGGGGAGGAGCCATGGCGAAGCGACGGAATGCACGGACACGGGCGAAGGGCGCCAAGGGACGGATGCGCGCCACGGGTGCGCGCTCGGGGCAGAGCACGGGCCGGTCGCGTACGACCAAGTCCACCGGCGCCCAGAAGTCGCGGGCGGGCCGGGCCGGCACGGGAACCAAGACGGGCCGGGCCGGACGACGAGGGACCCAGCGGACGAGCGCGGCACGGCGCCGGACCGCCGGCCGACGGACGGGCGCGGGCGGCGGGCGA
>JAICGY010000483.1 GCA_025922915.1 Candidatus Methylomirabilota bacterium
GGACCGGACGCGCGAGGCGCTGCTCGCCGCCGGCACGGCGCTGTTCGCCGAGCGCGGATACGACGGGACACCGGTGTCGGCCATCGCCGAGGCCGCCCGGGTCAATAAGGCAATGATCAACTACCACTTCGGCGGCAAGCGGAAGCTCTACCTCGCCATCGTGACCGCCGCCTTTCAGGATATCGTGGCGCGCGCCGAGCGCCTCACCGAGACCGATCGGCCGGCGCCCGACCTGTTGCAGGGGCTGGTCGCCCTGATCGCGGAGACCGCCACCCAGCGGAACCCACACTTCCCGGCAATGATGCTGCGTGAGATCGTGGCCGGTGGGAGGCACCTCGGCGCCGACACGATCGCTTATCCCCTGCGCGTCGCCGAGGTGGTACGGCACATCGTCGAGCGTGGCGTGCGCGAGGGCAGCTTCCGGCCCGTGGATCCGCTGCTCACTCACCTGACGCTCGTCGGCAGCCTCCTCTTCTTCCTCGCGACGGCGCCGCTGCGGGCGCGCCTCAGCGCGGAGGGGCGCCTCCGCGGCCAGGCTCCCGACGCCGCCGCCTACGTCAGGCACATCCAGGAGCTCATGATCCACGGCCTCGCCGCGCCGGCGCGGGTCGGTAAGGCGAACGGAGGACGCCCGCGTGTCCGCGCGCGTTGAGCCCGGAGCGGCGAGAGAGCTTGGCCCCGGAGCATCGGCGGACGGCGTACGACCGGTCCGTCCGGGGCTCGAGCCAGCGCGCCGCTCGCGACGCCGGGTGTTCGTGGCCGCCGCTCTCGTGCTGACGGCGGCCGCCGGGGCGTTCGTCGCCTGGGGTCTTCTGGCCGGGCCCGCACCCGTCCCCGGGGTGATCGCGGTGAGCGGTCGGATCGAGGGCGACGATTCGGCGATCGGGGCCAAGACGTCTGGACGGATCCGGGAGATCACGGTCCGCGAGGGCGATCAGATCGCCGCGGGCGCCGTGATCGCCGTGCTCGACGACGAGCAGGTGCGCGCGCGCGAGCAGCAGGCGTCGGCGGCCGTGCAGCAGGCCCAGGCCCGGGTGCGCGCCACCGAGCAGCAGATCGCCGTCCTCACCGAGCAGCTGCGGCAGAGCGAGCTCGCCGTCGACCAGGCGAAGACCGACGCGCAGGGCAGGGTCAGCGAGGCCGAGGGACGGCTGGCCGCCGCGGAGGCCCAGCTGGCGCAGGCGCAGGCCGCGCACGCCCAGGCCCAGTGGGACCGTGACGCTGCCCGGCGCCTCTATCAGCGTCAGCTCATCGCCGAGCAAGAGGTGCGACGGGCCGAGCACAACGAGCAGGCGCAGACCGCGCTGGTGGCGGCGGCGCGACGCCAGGTCGAGGCCGCGCGTGGCGCCCTTACGGCCGCACAGGCCAACCTCGTCAACCCGGCGATGCGCTCGGCCCAGGTGGCGGCGGTCCTGGCCCAGATCGCGCAAGCGCGCGCCGACATCATCGCGTCGCAGGCCGAGGCCGAGCGGGCGCGCGCCCAGCTCGCCGAGGCCCGGGCGAACCGCAAGGACCTCAACGTCATCGCCCCCTTCTCCGGGACCGTGGCGACGCGGACTGCCGAGCCGGGCGAGGTCGTCACCGCCGGCACGCCCATCATCACGCTCATCGACCTGGAACGCGTGTATCTGCGCGGCTTCGTGCCCGAGGGGGAGATCGGCCACGTCCGGGTGGGCCAGCCCGCACGCGTCTACCTGGACTCGGCGCCGACCACCCCCATCGACGCGGTCGTGATGCGCATCGATCCCCAGGCCACCTTCACGCCAGAGAACACGTACTTCCGCGAGGAGCGGGTGAAGCAGGTCGTGGGCGTGAAGCTGCTGCTGCGCGGCGCGGTCGGCTTCGCCAAGCCAGGGATGCCGGCCGACGGCGAGATCCTCGTCGACGGTACCGAGTGGCCGCCCCGTCGAGGACGCCGGTGACCGCCATTCGCGTGCGCGATCTCCAGAAGCGCTACGGCACGCTCGAGGCGGTCGCCGGAATCACCTTCGACGTCGACGAGGGCGAGATCTTCGGTCTCATCGGGCCCGACGGCGCCGGCAAGACGTCCA
>JAICGY010000484.1 GCA_025922915.1 Candidatus Methylomirabilota bacterium
CAAGGAGGGCCGCTTCGAGGTCTCGAGCGTCACCGGCCTCGGCTTCAACTCCATCACGATCAACCTCCGCAACAAGACCGGCAAGACCCAGCCGCCCGGCGATCTCGGCACCCCGCTCGCCAACGATCCGCGCGTGCGCGAGGCCCTCGAGCTGGCGCTCGACCGCGACGCGATCAACCAGGTGGTGTTCGACGGGCAGTACACGGTGGGGTGCGGCCCGATCTCGCCGAACAGCGTCTACTTCGACAAGACGCGGTCCTGCGTCAAGCGGGACGTGGCGCGGGCGAAGAAGCTGCTCGCGGAGGCCGGGCTGCCGAACGGCTACGCCTTCGAGATGGCCGTCGTGAACAACCCGCAGCAGCGACGGGTGGGCGAGGTCATCCAGGGCCTGGCGCGCGAGGCGGGCATCACCATCTCGCTCAAGCCCTCGGAGTTCGCCTCGGCGCTGAACGACAACGACGCCGGCCGGAGCCAGGCGTTCCTGATCGGCTGGAGCGGGCGGGTCGACCCCGACGGCAACATCCACCAGGCCCAGACGTGCGGCGGCCCGCTCAACGCGACGCTGGCCTGCGACGAGAAGGTCGACGCGCTCCTGAACCGGGCGCGCGAGATCACCGACGTGGCCCAGCGGACGGCCCTCTACCGGGAGGCCATCGACCTCATCGGCGCGCGGCGAAACGTCATCTACCTCTATCACGAGCACTACATCGTCGCGTTCCCGAAGAACCTCAAGGGCTACCGGGGGATCCCCGACGGCCTGATCCGGATCAAGGGCACGTCCTGGAACTAGCGCCGGCGTCGCGGAGGTGAAGGCCCGGGCGGCATGATCGAGTTCTTCGTCCGCCGGGCCTTCATCTCGGCGGTGACGCTGCTGATCATCAGCCTCATCGTCTTCGCCGGCGTCCGCATGATCCCCGGCGACCCCGCCCGCGTCATGGCCGGCACCGAGGCCGACGATGCCGGCCTCCAGGAGATCCGCGAGAAGTACGGGCTCGACGACCCGCTGCCCGTGCAGTACGTCCGCTGGCTCGGGCACGCGCTGCGCGGCGACCTCGGCGAGTCCATCCGCACGCGCCAGCCGGTGGCGGCGACCGTCGCCGGCAAGCTGCCGATCACGATCGAGCTCGCATGTTTGTCGATCCTGGTCGCCCTCGCCATCGCCATCCCCGCCGGCGTGGTCGCGGCCGTGCGCCGCAACACCGTCTGGGACCTGCTCGCCAGCAGCCTGTCGCTCTGCGGCGTGTCCGTGCCCAACTTCTGGCTCGGCATCATGCTGATCCTGCTGGTCTCGGTGCGGCTCGGCTGGCTCCCCGCCTCCGGCTTCGTGCCGTTCTTCGAGGATCCGCTCGGCAACCTGCAGCGCATGGTGATGCCGGCGTTCGTCCTCGGCACCGGCCTCGCCGCCGTCCTCATGCGCCAGACGCGCAACAGCATGATCGAGGTGCTCGGCGCCGACTACGTCCGCACCGCCCGCGCCAAGGGGCTGGCCCAGCGCGCGGTGGTGATGCGCCATGCCCTGCGCAACGGCCTCATCCCGGTCGTGACCATCCTCGGCCTGCAGATGGGCGCCCTCATGGGCGGGGCGGTGGTCACGGAGCAGATCTTCGTGGTGCCGGGCTTCGGGCGGCTGATCGTCGAGGCGGTCTTCACGCGCGACTACCCGGTCGTGCAGGGGGTCGTCCTCATCACCGCCTCGTCCTACGTCCTGATCAACCTGCTCGTCGACGTCTCCTACGGTCTCCTCAACCCGCGCATCCGCGTGGCCGGCGGGGCGGATGGGCGCTGAGCCCGGGGACCGGACGTGAGCGCGCCCGCCGCCAGCGGCGCCCTGCCCGTCGCCGCCGCGCCGGCGGACGGCGCCGCGGGCGCCGGGCTCCGCCACCGGGCCTGGCGCGTCGGCCGCCGGCGGCCGGCCGCCCTCGGCGGGGCCCTCCTCGTCCTGGTCTTCGTCGTCGTCGCGCTGGGCGCGCCGTGGATCGCGCCTCGCGATCCCGTGCAGACCAGCTGGGGCGAGCTCCGCAAGCCGCCCTCGTGGGCGCACCC
>JAICGY010000485.1 GCA_025922915.1 Candidatus Methylomirabilota bacterium
CGATGCGCGCGAAGACCCGGTGGAAGCCGTAGACCTCGAACGCGAGGCCGAGCGCCGCGCGGACGGACTCGGTGGCATAACCGGAACCCGCCACGTCCGGGCGGAACCCGTAGCCCACCTCCACCTGTCCGGTACCGGGCGCCCACTTCAGGAGCACCTCGCCGATGACGTCCCGGCTCGCGCGCCGGGTCACCGCCATCACCAGCACGTCACCCGACATCGTGAACGGGGCGCCCGACCAGTCGACGAGCTTGCGCGCGGCGAGCTCGGGCGTCCACGGCGGCTGGAACATGTAGCGCGCCACCTCCGGCAGCGAGCGCCACGCGAGGAACGCGTCGGCGTCCGCGGGGGTGACCGGGCGCAGCTCGAGCCGTTCGGTGGTCAGGGGCCAGTGCGGGGTAGTCACGTCTTGCGAGTCTGCCAGCCGGTGGCGGGTACTCGCACGTACGGTGGCCGGTCGCCATGGACGACATCACTCGGGTCGCCGCCGCGGTGCTGCTCGGCGAGGGCCACGAGGGGCAGGTCCACACCGTGACCGGCCCGGAGACGATGACGCGTGCCGAGCGTGCCCGCCGGCACGGCACGGTGCTCGGCCGGGACGTCACCTTCACGCGCGTCTCGCTGGACGAGGCGTCAGCCGTGCTGGAGCCCGCGATGGGTGAGTACGCCCGGTGGTATCTCGAAGGGATCGCGGGAATGGTCGACAACCCCCAGGCCGCCACGACCACCGTCGCGGACCTGACCGGGGCGCCCGCCACGACGTTCGAGCAGTGGGCCACGACCGACGCCGACGCCTTCCGCTGAGGGCCGCTCGCCGCCCGACTCCTCGTGCGACCGCCCACGCGACCCAGGTCACACGCTTTTCGATTCGGAACCGACCCGACCTGCGTGCTATGTTTTTCCACGCACCGAGAAGGCGGAAACGCCGGGAACGGTCCACCTGTCCGGGTGGCGGAATGGCAGACGCGCTAGCTTGAGGTGCTAGTGCCCTTTATCGGGCGTGGGGGTTCAAGTCCCCCTCCGGACACTCGTTGAGACAGCGACTCAGAAGGCCCCCGACCTCCACGTCGGGGGCCTTTTGTGTTGTCCGCACCGTACCCTCGTCGGCGTCGTGGGTCTGACACGATGCGCGGTGTGACACCCCGCCTGGATGCTGACTCGCTGGCGTGCGAGATACCGAGCCTGTTCACTGATCACGCGGCCATGGTGCGCAGGATCCTGCCCCGGATGGCTCGAAGGCTGGCCGATGGCGCACTCCACACGTACTGGCCCGAGCACCACTGCCTGGCACGCACTAACCGGCACGAATGGCCGACGCCGCAGGCCGACGCCATTCGCGAGCTCGCTGAGGCAGCCTGACCGCCACGACGGCCATGCTCGAGCGAGCGATGCCCGGCCGCCCCGAGCCGGGCGGGCCTGCTTCCGGTCCTCCTACGCCGGCTCTGGCGTCACCTTCACCGGCGGGACCAAGGCGTCGATCTTGTACTCGTCGATCTCGCCACGCAGGAGCGCCGCCACGAAGCCCGAGAAGTCCCGCTCGTGCCTCGTCCACTCGTCGACGTTCCAGACGTGTACCGAGTTCGCGTCGAGCCGGTCCCCGTCCACGCCCCAGCAGAACCGGACCCCACCGATCGTCGAGCCCCAGAGCACCATCCGGAGCGACGCCCCACGGTGACTCTCCCGGAAGTCGTCAGTCGCGGACTGGGACGCCTCGGCCATCGCGGCGCGTCCGGGCCCGAACGGCACCTCGATCGTCAGGAACTCGTCGATCGTCGCGAGACCGTACGCCTCGACGAAAGCCACGTAGTCCTCCGGGAATCTGACCTTCCACTCGTCCTCGACCGTCAACCAGTCGACGTTCGAGGACGAGCCGTCCGGTGGTGCCAGGAGAGCTGTCAGCTCGTTCATGGGCACTGCGAGTACCTCCTCGATCCCGATCGGATGCCGCCGCGCGTCACGGTGTACCACGGAGCTCACGGACAGATCGAGTGGACGCCTTCACGGTTGGCTCCTGCCGTCGACACCTGCATGTGACCTC
>JAICGY010000486.1 GCA_025922915.1 Candidatus Methylomirabilota bacterium
GATCCAGATCAGCGAGGTCGTCGGCTGAGACCCGCCCACCGGACGCGAGGACTGCTAGGAGCAGGGCCGCCGGGCGGGAAGGAGTGCCCCCGTCCCGGCGACCCTGCCGCCCCCAACCATCGACTCCTGGGGGCTACCAGGGCGGCCGCAGGGGAGGACCGCCGTGGCGGCGTGCAACAGAAGCAACCCGTGTGCCTTCGAGTGCGCCTTGCCGCGACGGAGGCGCCGGTTCAAGGCCGGCTCCTCGGGGACGCCTGCGACGATGCCGGTATCGATACCGAGGTCGCCTCGGCCATGCGCAGGCATCGCGAGCATCGAGATTGCCGACGCTGGAAACCCGGAAGTCCCGCGATGCACGCAGTCGCCTCACGTGCTTGACTCAACGAGAGATGAAGGTGCAGCGCCAGGCAGGCATCGCAATAGACGTCGGCGGGAGGCTCACTCCTGATGCACTCCTCGACCCGCTGGATCACCGTCCGCATTCCGCGTTGCATTGCATGGCGATGTTCGGCGTCCTGCTCGCGGTCGTCAATGAGCAGCATTTTCGCCGTCTGCGAGTACGCAATACCTGCCGGCCGTCTCACCCCTCGCCGTCCGGCGCCAGCGCCGCGCGCAGCGCCGGCTCCGCGGCGTCCAGGAACCACTCGGGCAGCAGCGGCCGGTAGTGCTGCACGAAGCGCGCGAAGTGCGCGTCGAGCACGTAGGTGACGCCGTGGTCCTCCGCGTGCCGGCACGAGCGGCCGTAGGCCTGCACGAGCGCCTTGGCCGTCTCCACCGCGTACCAGCGGGCGTCGCGCGCGCGGCGGGCCGCCGTCCACGGGTCGCCCAGGTCGGGGAAGGGCATCTTCGTCACGATCTGGAAGCGCAGGAAGTCGTCCGGCAGGTCCACGCCCTCCCGCAGCGAGGGCGAGACGAGGACGGTCGGGCGCCGCGAGGCGCGATGGACGTCGAGCGCCGCGGCCTTCGCCTCCGCCGATTCGATCCACAGCAGGCGGCCGGCCGTGCGCGCGTCGGCCTGCGCGAGCGCGGCGACGAGGCGCCGCGCCGCCGCGTGGGACGCTGCGTGGATGAGACCCTTGTCCTCCGGGTGCTCGGCCAGGATCGCCGCCACCGCCGCGAACAGCGCCGGCTCCAGGCGCGCGAGCGTCGCCTGCGAGAGGGCGCCGACCGGCCGGTAGACGATCGGGCGCTGCTCGCGAGGGAAGGGTGAGCCCACGCCCAGGCCGCGCAGCCGGTCCTCGTCCAGGCCGAAGCACTCCGCCACCACGCTGCGCGGTCCCAGGTACGCCGACGACAGCACGACGATCTCCGCGCTCTCGCCCAGCAGGCTGTGCCCGAGGTCGGCGACGCCCAGCGGCACCAGGGCGAGGGCGCTGCCCGGCGCCGCCGGGTAGCGCACCACCCACTCGCGGTCCTCGCCGTCCAGGAAGCGCCGGAGCCGGGCGGTCGCGTCGTCCAGCCGCTCCTGGCGCTCGAGGAGCGCCTGCTCCTCGGGCGAGGGCGGCGCCTCGTCGAAGAGGTCGGCGGCCGGCGCCAGCGCCTCCAGGTGGCGCACGACGGCCTCGCGCTCGTCGTCCAGCCGCTCCAGCAGCGGCGCGAGCAGCGGCCGGTAGGCGTCGGCGTCGTCCAGGCGCGGGAGCGGGGCGCCGAGCCACGTACGCATCTCGTCGTGGGTGAAGGCCACGGTGGCGACGCCGACCAGCTGGGCCTCGAGGTTGTGCGCCTCGTCGACCACGAGGAGCCGGCGCCGGCGCAGCTGCTCGGCGTGCCAGTGGCGCAGCGTCAGGAAGTACGCCGTGTTCGCGCAGAACACCGGGGCATGCAGCGCCGCCTGCTTGGCCCGCACGTACGGGCAGCCGCACGCAGGGCCCCGGGGGCGGCGGCAGGCGCCGCGCGACGTCGGCACCCGGACGCTCGCGTACCGCTCGCACAGGTAGTTGTCGCGGCCCTTCACCACGGCCAGCTCGCCGCCGAACTCCCGCTCGTACTGGTCTTGCAGGAGCTTCTGCGAGGTCAGC
>JAICGY010000487.1 GCA_025922915.1 Candidatus Methylomirabilota bacterium
AAGGGCGACGGCCCGGCGGCGGCCGCGCTGCCGCCGCCCAAGCCGGCCGACTGGACGTCCGCCAAGGTCCAGTCGCAGACGGACGGCGAGCTCTTCTGGAAGATCACCAACGGGCGGGGCGCGATGCCTCCGTGGAAGCACCTCCCGGAGAAGGAGCGCTGGTCGATCGTCAACTACATCCGGACGCTGAAGAAGTAGCGGCCCCCGGAGGCTCCACGACGCCCTGCCGGCGACGCCGGCAGGGCGTCCGTGTCTTCACCGGCATGCGCGTCGCCGCCATCGACCTCGGGACCAACACGGTGCGCCTCCTCGTCGCCGACGTGGCGGCGGGCACCGGGGACTGGCGGCCGGTCCTCGCCGCCCAGCGGGTCACCCGGCTCGGCGAGGGCCTGGCCGCCGCGGGTCGGCTCGCGGAAGCCGCGGCCCGGCGCACCGCGGACGCCGTCGCCACCTACGTCGAGCAGGCGCGCGCGGCGGGCGCCGCGCGCCTGGTCGTCGTGGCGACCAGCGCGGTCCGGGAGGCGGCCAACGGCGCCGCGTTCACCGCGGCCGTCGAGCGCAGGACCGGCGTCCCGGTGCAGGTGATCAGCGGGGACGAGGAGGCGCGCCTGACGCTGGCCGGAGTGCGCCACGGCCTGGACCGACCGCCCCCGGAGTCGTCGCTCATGCTCGTCTTCGACATCGGGGGCGGCAGCACGGAGTTCATCCTCGCGCGCGGCGAGACGGTGCTCGCGGCCTCCAGCCTGCGCCTCGGCGTCGTCCCGCTCGCCGAGCGGTTCCCGTTCGACGGACCCGTGGACTGGCCGCGGTACGACGCGATGGCGGCCGAGATCCGCGACCGGCTGGCGGGCGAGGTGGCGGCCGCCATCCGGCGCGGGCGGCCCGAGCGCCTGGTCGGCACCGCGGGGACGGTCACGACGCTCGCCGCGCTCGATTTGGGCCTGGCCGCCTACGATCCCGGCCGCGTCCAGGGCCACGCGCTCACGCGCGCGGCCGTCGAGCGGCTCCTCGCCCGGCTCGGCGGGCTCTCGGCCGCGGAGCGCGGCCGGCTGCCCTGCCTGGAGCCCGGCCGCGCCGACCTGATCGTCGCCGGCACCGCGATCGTGCTCGCCACGATGGCGCTCGTGGACCGGGACGTCCTCGTGGTCAGCGACGCGGGGCTGCGCGAGGGCATCCTGACGCAACTGACAGCGACCGCGATTTGACAGCCCCCGGCGCCGTCCGTATCCTAGCCGGGGATGGACGAGATCGCAGTACTCGTGCTCAACGCGACGTACGAGCCGCTGCAATTCACCAACGTCCGCCGCGCCGTGACGCTCCTGCTGGCCGGCAAGGCCGAGCCGGTGGAGGCCTCGCCCCGCGTCATCCGCTCGCCGTCGCGCACCTTTCCGCTCCCGGCCGTGATCCGCCTGGCCGTCTTCATCCGCAAGCCGTTCCTCGACCGGGTCGCCTTCAACAAGAAGAACATCCTCCGTCGCGACGGCTACACCTGCCAGTACTGCAACCGCCGCGGCGAGCGCCTCACCGTCGACCACGTCGTGCCGCGCTCCCGGGGCGGGGAGACGACCTGGACCAACGTCGTGGCGGCGTGCCTGCGCTGCAACCTCCGGAAGGGGAACCGCCTCGCCGACGAGCTGGGGATGCGGCTGCTGCGCGAGCCGGTACACCCGCGGTTCGTGTTCTCCACGCACCTGCTGCGGCACCCGCACGCGCACTCGCTGCTCGACTCGTGGCGGAAGTACCTCCTCGCGGTCCCCTCGTAGCTCCCGCCCGTGTTCCGGCTGTCCTCGGACTACGCCCCCCGCGGCGACCAGCCGCGGGCGATCGCGGACCTCACGCGCTTCGTGCAGAAGGGGCGGCCGCACGCGGTGGTCCGCGGCGTCACGGGGTCGGGCAAGACCTTCACGATGGCGAACCTGATCGCGAACGTGGGCCGCCCGACGCTGGTGCTCTCGCCCAACAAGACGCTCGCCGCCCAGCTCTTCGGCGAGTTCCGCGCCTTCTTCCCCGAC
>JAICGY010000488.1 GCA_025922915.1 Candidatus Methylomirabilota bacterium
GGTGAAGACGGGCTGGACGTCGGTCGGCGAGGCCGAGATCACCCGGAGGATCTCGGCCGTCGCGGTCTGCTGTTCCAGCGCCCGTCTCGTCTCCTCGAACAGCCGGGCGTTCTCGATGGCGATCACGGCTTGATTGGCGAAGGCCTGGACGAGCTCGACCTGGTGGTCGGTGAACGGGCGGACCTCCGGCCGGTAGATCACGATGGTCCCGAGGGTCGTCGCCCCCCGGACCATCGGGACGGCCAGGAACGTCCGGGCTCCGCCGAGCTCGACCGTGGCGACCCGTGCCGGATGCCGCTCGCGATAGGCCGGCTCCGCCGCGATGTCCCTGATGTGGACCGCTCGCCGCCCCAGGAGCGCGCGGCCCACGCCGGTGGCGGGATCCAGCGGGCGGGGCCCCGCGAAGAGCCAGCGCTCGAACGCGGCGCTGGCCCCCTGCTGGGCGACCGCGCGATACGACTCGCCCGCACGGAGCTGAAGCACTCCGAGGTGCGCCTCGCAGAGGCGCGTGGCGCGGGCGAGGATGGCCTCGAAGACCGGCTGGAGAGTCGCCGGCGAGCTCGCGATGACCTCGAGGATCTCCGCCGTGGCCGCCTGCCGCGCCAGCGCCTCCTCCAGGCGCTTCTGGAGATCACCGTCGCCGCCGCGCTCGTCCTTGCGCGGCTTCCCGGCGCCAGGACGCCTGGCGGTGGCCTTGCGCTTCGCGGGCCTGGCGCCCCGACCCATCGGCCCTCCCGGCATCGGCCGCTCCGCGACGCCGCCGCTCAGCCCAGGGCGTACAGCCGCGCGCAGTTGTCCCAGAGGATCTTGCGCTTGGCCTCGTCGGAGAGCGGCAGCTTCAGGAAGTGCGCGGTCGCCTCCGGGAACTTCGTGTCGTAGTGCGGGTAGTCCGTGGAGAAGACGAAGCCGTCGGCCCCGCACTGCTCGACGGCGGCCGGCGCCGGCGTCTCCTCGCACTCCACCGACACCCAGCACTGCCGGCGGAAGTACTCGCTCGGCCGGAGCGTCAGGTCCGGGTTCTCGTAGCGGCCGGGGTTCGCCCAGTGCTCGTCCAGCCGCCAGAGCCAGAAGGGCAGCCACGAGCCGTTGCCCTCCAGGAACGCCACCCGGAGCCGCGGGAAGCGCGCCAGGACCCCGCCCAGCGTCATGGCCTCCACCGCGAGCATCTGCTCCATGGAGTGCGAGCACGCGTGCTGGAGGGAGAAGAGATCCCCGCCGAAGCGGTCGTCGCCCACCGTCGGCATGAGGCCGGCCACGCCCTCGTGGAAGCCGACGGGCACCCCGAGGTCCTGGACCGCCTCCCACAGCGGATCGAAGGGCGCCTGATGCCAGTAGACCCCGCGCCGCGGCGGGTTCGGCCGGAGGAACACCGCCTTGAACCCCAGCGTCTCCACCGCCCGGCGCGCCTCGCGGATCGCCAGGTCGACGTCCTGGGCCGGCACCATCGCCGCCCCGTACATGCGCGCGGGATCCCCGGCCTGGCAGAAGTCCGCCAGCCAGTCGTTGTAGGCGCGCGCGATGGCCGCCGAGAACGCGGGGTCCATGTCGGCCTGGCTGTTCGCGAAGAGCCCGCGCGAGGGATAGAGCACGGTGACGTCGATGCCCTCGCGGTCCATCGCGCGGAGCTGGGCGACGGCGTCGAAGCCCCGCGCGATGTCCTCGCCGAACCGGTCGAGGCCGCCCTGGAAGGACACCCGGGCGATCCGGGCGGAGAGCTGGAAGAGGTCGACGCCGTCCACCTGCACGCCGACGTCCATCGGGGTCCGCGTGGTGCCGCGCGGGGCGCGGTGCCGCCACGGGCGATCGAGGTACCGCTCCCAGAGGTCGACCGGCTCGAGCACGTGCATGTCGCTGTCGAAGACCTTGAAGCCGTCCCTGGCCATCCGCGACCTCCACCCGCCCGGCGTGGAGAGATAGTAGCGTGGGGGCGGGGCCCTGGCGAGGGGCGCGGTGGTGGCCGCGGTGACAGCGGCCGGGGTCAGAAGTGGGTCGGGA
>JAICGY010000489.1 GCA_025922915.1 Candidatus Methylomirabilota bacterium
CGGATCTCGGCCGCGGGCGCCGCGCCCACGACCTGGCTCACCGGCCGGCCGTCCTTGAAGAAGAGCAGCGTCGGGATCGAGCGCACCCCGAACCGGCCGGCGAGCGCCGGCTGCTCGTCCACGTTCACCTTCGCGATCGTCGCGCGGCCCTCGTACTCGGGGGCGAGCGACTCCAGCACGGGTCCGATGGCCCGGCAAGGCCCACACCAGGGAGCCCAGAAGTCCACGAGCACCGCCCCGTGCGCATGCAGCGCCTCGTCGAACGTGCTCTCCGTCAGCGTGAGGATCAGACGGTCAGCCGCCATGGTGTCTCCTTCGCCCCGCCGCGCCCGATTCCCGGTGGCGAGGCACAGTGATGGGACGTCGGAGGCCGGCCGGAGGATTCCGGCGTGACGGGACCGCCCGCGTGGTATAGCGGCGGCATCACGCCGGCCGGGGCCGCCGAGGGCCGCGGCCACGGGAGGGTCACCGTGAGACTGCCGCACGAGCGCTTCGACTACTCCGCCATCGTCGACCGCCCGCGGTGGACGCTGCCCCGGTCCGCCCGCATCGCCGTGTGGACGATCGTGAACGTCGAGGAGTGGGACATCGAGAAGCCGATGGCCCGCCAGTACCTGACCGCCCCGCAGGGCGCCGCGACCGTCCCCGACGTGCCGAACTGGGCCTGGCACGACTACGGCATGCGCGTCGGCTTCTGGCGGCTGCTGGAGGCCCTGACCCGGCGCCGGCTGCGGGCCACCGCCTCGATCAACGCCAGCGTCTGCCAGACGTATCCGCGCGTGGCGCGCGCCATGCGCGACGCGGGCTGGGAGTTCATGGGCCACGCCGTCCGGCAGGGGGCGATGCACCTGCAACCCGACCAGCGCGCGGTCGTGCGCGACTCGGTGCGGATCCTGACCGACTTCACCGGCAAGCGGCCGAAGGGCTGGCTGGGGCCGGGGCTGACGGAGACGTGGGAGACGCTCGACATCCTCGCCGAGGAGGGGATCGAGTACGTCTCGGACTGGGTGAACGACGACCAGCCCTACGAGATCCGCACCACGGCCGGCCCGCTCGTCTCGGTGCCTTACACGCTCGAGCTCAACGACATTCCCATGATGGTGATCCAGCACCACGAATCGTCCGCGTGGCTCGCCCGCGTGCGCGACCAGTTCGACCGCCTGTACGCCGAGGGGGCGCGCAACCCGCGGGTGATGGCGGTGGCCGTGCACCCGTACATCCACGGCGTCCCGCACCGGATCCGGTACTTCGAGGCGGCCTACGACTACATGCGCCGCAAGCGCGGCGTGTGGTTCACGACCGGCGAGGAGATCTACGAGTGGTGGAAGGCGGGACGGCGCTGATACCCGCCGGCGCCGGGCGCTAGCGCCGGCGGCCGAAGCCGCGCGTGCGGGTGCCGCCGCCGGCGGGCGGGCGCTCACCCCACTCGGTGAACGTGTAGCCCTCCTCGCCCTTCTGCATGTTGACGTACCGGGCGCCGGCCGCCTCCACGACGGCCGGGCGAGCCTGCAGGGCCTGGAGCTCCTCCGCGGTCAGCCAGCGCACTCCCTGCTCGCAGGCGGCGCAGCGGCGCGTGAACACGTTGAAGTGCGGGTCGGGCGTGGACTCGAGCAGGCCGCAGCGGCGGCAGACGAACCAGCGCGGACGAGGCGCAGCGCTCACGAGCCGTCACCCTACCACGACTCGCCCGCGACGTCGCGAGGCTCAGCGGACCGGCGCCACCACCACGTCGGTCGGCTGGCCCTTCATCCAGCTCTCGACGTTCGCCACCGCGCGGAGCAGCCCGTCCCGGATGACCTCCGGAGTCTGCCCGGCGTTGTGCGGGGACAGGACCACGTTCGTCAGGGTGAGGACGGGATCGTCGGGCTTGAGCGGCTCCTCGTGGAACACGTCGAGGCCCGCCCCCGCGATCCGGCCCTGCCGGAGCGCGTCGAGGAGCGCCTCACGCTCCACCAGCGCGCCGCGCCCGGTGTTGACGAGGATCGCC
>JAICGY010000490.1 GCA_025922915.1 Candidatus Methylomirabilota bacterium
AGTGGCGATGCTGTGCGACGTCTGGCGGTCCACCCCCTCGCGAGCCAGGAGCGTCACCAGGGTGTCCCCCCGGCGCACCTTCACCGTCTTCGTGCGGACCTCGGCCGGGGGAGCCTGTGCGGCGGCGGGCTCGGGGGCCACCTCCGGGACCGGGTCGGCCGGCGTGGCGTCGGGCGAGGGCGCACGCCCGGTCGTGAAGGCCAGTGCCCCGGCGATGGCCAGAGCGCCTACGGTCAGCGCGGTGGGCAGGAGTCGTCGTCGCATGGTGCTCCCATCATAGTCGACCGGCCAGCGAGACAAAGTCTTCTATGCCAAGCGTCTCGGCCCGACGCCCCGGATCCACCCCGGCGGCGGCAGCGGCCTCGCGGGCGACGTCGGACGGTACCGAGAGTCCGGCCGCCAGTGCGTTCGCGAGGGTCTTCCGGCGCTGGGCGAAGGCCGCCCGGACCACCTGCCGGAACCTCCGCTCCAGGGCCACCGGCACCAGGGGCTCGGAGCGCGGGCGGAGCCTGAGGACGGCCGACTCGACCTTCGGTGGGGGGCGGAAGGCGCCCGGGGGCACGCGCAGTGCCAGCTCGACCTCGCAGGCGGCCTGGGCCAGGACGGAGAGCATGCCGTAGACCCGGCTGCCGGGTGGGGCCGCCAGCCGCTCCGCGACCTCCCGCTGGAGCATGAGAACCATCACGTCGATCGCGCTCCGAGCGTCCAGCAGCGCGGCGACGATCGGCTTGCTGACGCTGTAGGGGAGGTTGCCGACGACGAGGACCCGGCCCCCGGGGGGCCGGGTCAGCAATCCGTAGTCCCAGGTCCGGGCATCGGCGTCCAGAACCTCGACGCCGATCACGCGGGCCCGCAGGCGCTCGCCCAGGACCCGATCGATCTCGAGGGCGATCAGGCGCCCCGCCCGGGCCGCCAGGAGGGGGGTGAGGGCGCCCTCGCCGGGCCCGATCTCGACGACGAGGTCGTCCCGGGTGACGCCGGCCAGATCGACGATCGCGCGCGCGATCCCGTGATCGCGCAGAAAGTGCTGGCCGAGGGCCCGGCGCCGGCTCACGGGCCCCGCCGGCGGGCACGAGGGTCAGCCGCGCCCACGGGCCGCCAGGTCGGCGCGGAGGGCGGCGTGCACCCGCCGCACCTGGGCCTCGGTGGCCGCCCGGTCGCCGGAGTTGTCGATCACGTGGTCGGCGAGCTTCGCCTTCTCGGTGAGGGGCATCTGGCTGGCGATCTTGCGGCGGGCCTCGGCCACGTCGATGCCGTCGCGGGCCACCAGGCGGCCCAGCTCGGTCGCCTCGTCGGTGACCACGACGATCAGCCGGTCCAGCATCCGGTGGCCCCCGGACTCGACGATGACGGCGGCGTCGAAGACGACGATCCCGTCGAAGCCCTCGGCCTCCAGGGCGGCCAGGCGCGCGGCGAAGCGCGCGCGGATGGCGGGGTGCGTGATGGCCTCCAGCCGGCGCCGCCGATCGGCGTCGCCGAAGACGATCGCGCCCAGCGCCTTGCGATCGAGGGTGCCGTCGGGCTGGAGGACGGCGGGTCCGAACTCGCGGACGATCTCGGTCAGGGCCGGCTCGCCGGGGGCGACGACCTCGCGGGCCAGCACGTCGGCGTCGATGATCATGCAGCCCAGGCGGCGGAGCATCGCGGACACCGTGCTCTTGCCGGTGGCGATGCCGCCGGTGAGGCCCACGAGGAGGAAGCGGCGGGTCACACCTCGGACCAGTCGCGCCCCACCTTGACGTCGACGACGATCGGGACCGCCAGGGGCAGCGCGGCCTCCATGATCTCGCGCGCCAGCCCGGCCGTCGCCTCCACCTCCTCCGGGGGCGCCTCGAACAGCAGCTCGTCGTGGACCTGCAGGAGCATGCGGCTGCGCAGCTCCCGCGCCCGCAGCGCGGCGTCCACGCGGACCATGGCGATCTTGATCATGTCGCTGGCCGTCCCCTGCACCGGCG
>JAICGY010000491.1 GCA_025922915.1 Candidatus Methylomirabilota bacterium
CAGGAGGTCGGCGAGATCGAAGCGCGGCATGGTGACGCAGAGCCCGCCGAAGTAGAGCGGGAAGTTCATGAGCACGACGAGCCCGTAGATGTGGAAGAAGGGCAGCACGCCGAGCGTGCGCCAGTGCTCGTCAACGTGAGCCTGCGCCTCGACCTGACAGGTGACGGCGACGAGATTGCGATGGCTCAGCATCACCCCCTTGGGCCGGCCGGAGGTGCCGCTCGAGTACGGGAGCGCCACGAGGTCCCGGGCGGGGTCGATGGGCACGGCCGGCGCGTCGCCGTCGTTGGCGAGCAGCGCGGCGAACGGGGTCGCCCCCTCCGCCTCACCGAAGACGAAGACCTCGCGCACGCCGGTGGCCCGGGCGGCCTCCCGGGCCTTGTCGAGGAACGGGGGGACGGTCACGAGGTACCTGGCGCCGGTGTCGCGCAGCTGGTAGGCGAGCTCGTCCGCGGTGTAGAGCGGATTCACCGTTGTCACCACGCCCCCCACCATCGCGGGCCCGTGGAACGCCAGCGCGTACTCCGGCAGGTTGGGACTGTAGATCGCCACGACGTCCCCCTTGCCGAGCCCGCGGCGGGCGAAGCCGGTCGCGACGCGGCGCGCGCCGCCCGCGACCTGGCCCAGCGTGAGCGTCCTCCCGCTCGGGCCGTCGATCAGCACCGGCCGGTCGGCCCACTCGCGCGCGTGCCTCAGGACGAAGTCCGGGTACGGCGTGTCGGGGATCGCGACGTGCGGGATCGCGCTCCGGAAGATCATGACCGCCCCACGCTACCTGGTGAGCCTCACCAGGCGCAGCTGGCTCTGCACCAGGTCCGGCACGACCACGAGGAACCCGCCGCGCTCGGGCACGAGACAGAAGTCGGCGGGGCCCTTGAACCCCTTCGCCAGCGTCTCCATTCCCCCCCGGGCGCTCCACCGGGCCAGCGAGCCGGTGTTCCACTCCGTGACGAGCAGGCTGCCGTCGTCCATCTGGTAGACGCCGTCCAGACGACCCAGGTGGCCGGCCACCGTCTTGATCTCCCCGCCGGCACTCAGCGTGTAGACGCCACGCGGCTGCTCGGCGGACATGAAGCCGGCCATGAGAATGGAGCCGTCGGCGGCCGGCGCGAGCCCGTTGGGGTTCACCGACTTGCCGGAGAAGACGACGGTGACCCCGGGATCCCGGCCCGTCAGGAAGTCGGCCGGCTCCACCCGGTAGACGGCGTCGCCCCGGTTGTCGCTCACGTACAGGACGTTGCCCTTGACCGTCAGGTCGTTGGCGAACTTGATCCCGGGCAGGGCCACCTTCCGGCCGCGGCGTGACTGCAGGTCGAAGACCCACGCCACGTCGATGTCCGTGACCCACAGCCGGTTGCCCTCGACCCAGATGCCCTTGGGCTTGTTGAGGACGGCCCCCGCCGCGGGGAGGAACCGGTCCTCCAGCACCTTGCCGTCCAGGGACACCTTGCTGATCTTGCCCTTGCCGTCCTTCTCCAGGGGCTTCAGGACGGAGCCGAACTGGCTCACGTACAGCGCTCTGGCCCGCGGGTCGTACGCCACGGATTCGGGGAAGGCGAAGCCGCCCACCGTCCGCTCACCCGCCACCCGGAGGGGTGTCATGTCGGGCGCCGAGGCCGCGGGGGAGCACGCGATCTGCGTCAGGGCCAGCGCAGCCAGGACAGCCGGACCGAGCCACCGCGTCGTTCTCATGGCGACCGCCTTTCACCGGGGAGTGGTGGGACGCCCGATGTTATATCGCGAATTGCGCCGTGGCCGCGGATCGCGGTACGCTCGCGCCACGATGCCGAGGATCTGGCGCGTCTACAGCGGCGCCGACGGGCAGTCGCACCTCGAGGAGGTGCCGCTGGCGCTGAAGCCCTTCACCGACGTCGAGGGCGCCCACGGCGAGACCACGGCCCTGCAGCCGACG
>JAICGY010000492.1 GCA_025922915.1 Candidatus Methylomirabilota bacterium
CTTCGACACCATCGACCACGCGCACCTGCGGCACTTCCTCGACCAGCGTGTCACGGACGGCGTCGTCCGGAGGATGATCGACAAATGGCTGAAGGCGGGGGTGCTCGAAGCGGGCGCCCTGCGCCGCACGACCAGCGGGACGCCCCAGGGCGGGGTCATCTCGCCGCTTCTCGCGAACGTCTACCTGCACCACGTGCTGGACCGATGGTTCGTGGAGGAGGCCGAGCCGCGCCTGAAGGGGCACTGCCTGCTGGTGAGGTACGCCGACGACGTGGTTGCGGCCTTCGAGGACCTCCTGTCCGCGAAACGCTTCCTCGCCGTCCTGGGCAAGCGTCTTGGACGGTACGGGCTCACGCTCCACCCGACCAAGACGCGACTGGTGGACTTCCGGATCAAGCGCCCGCCAAGCGGGCATCCGGAGGCGTCGGGCACGACGTTCGACTTCCTCGGCTTCACCCACGTCTGGGGCCGGTCGTTGAAGGGCAAGACCGTCGTGCGGCAGGTGACGGCGAAAGACCGTTACCGGCGCGCGCTCGCCTCGGTCGCGGATTGGTGCCGGAGCAACCTGCACCTTCCGTTCCGGGAGCAGCACGCCCACCTCGCCCGGGCGATCCACGGTCACTGCGCCTACTACGGCATCAGCGGCAACAGCAAGCGGATCCGGTGGTACCATCACCAGGTGCAGCGCATCTGGCGGAAGTGGCTCAGGCGGCGCGGGCGGCACAGCAAGCTGTCCTGGCCGCGCTTCCGCGCCATGCTCGCGCGACATCCACTGCCACCGGCCAGGATCGTCCACCAGTACGCCGTGCCGTGAGCGAAGCTCGTGCGTGAGGAACCGGATGCGGGAAATCCGCTCGTCCGGGTCTGTGAGGGGCGGGGCTGGTAACATCCCCGCCTACTCGGCACGCAACCTCGACCAGCGGCACGGCCCCGCCCGCGTCGGGTTCGTACAGCCCGTTGAAGCCAGAGTACCCGTCCGCGTGTAGGAAGCCGTGACAACCTGCAAGCAGGAGCCGCGCGTGCTCGCCCTTGCGGTTCGGCGAGTAGAGATAGCTGACCGCCGGCGGCGCAGGTCCGCCCCACGGCCGCTCGTCCCGGACCAGGGCCCACAATCGGCCGGTCTTGGTCTTACCGCGTCCCGGGTCCAGCACCGGCACCGGGGTGTCGTCGGCATGGAGGGCCACGCCGGCGCGGGCATGACGGGTGATCGCCGCGGCGAGAGGCTCGAGCAGGAAGGCTGCCTGGCCGACCCAGTCGGCGAGCGTGGAGCGCTCGAGTTCGACGCCGGCGCGGGCATAGATGCCGCTCTGCCGGTAGAGCGGCGCGTGGTCGCAATATTTGGCGACCAGGACATGGGCCAGCAGGGCGGGACCAGGCCGGCCGCGCTCGATCGGCAGCGACGGCGCCGGAACCTGGGTGATCGTCTCGCACGCCCGGCAGCTCATCTTGGGGCGGACGTGGACCACCACCTTGAAGTGCGAGGGCACGTATTCGAGCACCTCGCGCTCGTCCTCACCGAGCCGGGTCAGCCGGGTGCTGCCGCACGCCGGGCAGGCGCAGGCCGGCGTGTGCACCACACGTTCGCGGGGCAGATGGGCCGGCAGCGGCTGGCGCCCGCGAGGCCCGCCCGACTTCGCGGCGGGCCGATCCGCTGCAGCCTGCGCTGTCTCACGCGCCTGCTCTTCGGCCGCCGCTTCCTCGAGATCGCCGATCAGCAGCTCGAGCTGGTCGATCTTCTCCGAGGAACGGCCGAAGCGGGCCCGCTTCATCAGCACGAGCATCGCCCGCAGCTTCTCGATGTGCAGCGTCTTGGCGTGGAGCTCGCGGTCCTTGAGCGCAAGCTCCTCCTGCAACGCGATCGCGAACGCCCGCAGCGCTTCGGGATCGGAAGGCAGGACGTCGGTTGC
>JAICGY010000493.1 GCA_025922915.1 Candidatus Methylomirabilota bacterium
ACGCCGATCGAGTTCAACACGATCTCCGTCACCGACGGCATCGCGATGGGCACCGAGGGCATGAAGGCCTCGCTCATCAGCCGCGAGCTGGTGGCCGACTCCGTCGAGCTGGTGACGCGCGGCCACCTGCTGGACGGGCTCGTCACCATCTCCGGCTGCGACAAGACCATCCCGGCCATGGTGATGGCGATGGCCCGGCTGGACCTGCCCAGCGTCATGCTCTACGGCGGGTCCATCCTCTACGGCGAGTACCGCGGCCGCCGCCTCACCGTGCAGGACGTCTTCGAGGCGATCGGGGCCTTCAACGCCGGGCGCATCGACGGCCAGGAGCTGCACGGCGTGGAGTGCGCGGCCTGCCCCGGTGACGGCGCCTGCGGCGGCCAGTTCACCGCGAACACCATGGCGACGGCGTTCGAGATGCTCGGCGTGTCGCCCATGGGGTTCAACGGCGTTCCCGCCGCCGACACGCACAAGCTGGAGATCGCCTACCAGACCGGACGGCTGGCCATGGACCTCCTCCGCCAGGGCGTGCGGCCGCGCCAGCTCATCACCCGGAGAGCGCTCGAGAACGCGATCGCCGGCGTCATGGCCACCGGCGGCTCCACCAACGCGGTCCTCCACCTGCTCGCCGTGGCCAAGGAGGCGGGCGTCCGCCTCACCATCGACGAGTTCGATCGCGTGTCGCGCCGGACGCCGCTGCTCGCCGACCTCAAGCCGTGGGGCGCCTACACGGCGCCCGAGATGCACGAGGCGGGCGGCATGGCGGTCGTGGCCCGCCGCCTGCTGGAGGCGGGGCTGCTCCACGCCGACGAGAAGACGGTGACCGGCCGCACGATCGGCGAGGAGGCGCGCGCGGCGCGAGAGGCGCCCGGGCAGAAGGTGATCCGTCCCCTCGACAACCCGCTCAAGGGGTACGGCGGCATCGTGATCCTGCGCGGCAACCTGGCCCCGGACGGCTGCGTCGCCAAGGTCTCCGGGCAGAAGAAGGACCTCCACCGCGGCCCCGCGCGCGTCTTCGAGCGCGAGGAGGACGCCTTCCAGGCGGTGAAGGCCGGGAAAATCAAGGCCAACGACGTCATCGTCATCCGCTGGGAAGGGCCCAAGGGCGGGCCCGGGATGCGCGAGATGCTGCACGTCACCGGCGCCATCCAGGGGGCGGGGCTGGGCGACACCGTGGCCCTCATGACGGACGGCCGCTTCTCGGGAGCCACCCACGGGTTCATGATCGGCCACGTCGCGCCCGAGGCCGCCGACGGCGGCCCGATCGCGGCCCTCCGCACGGGGGACACCGTGGTGATCGACATCCGGAAGCGCCGGCTCGACGTGGAGCTGTCGGCGGCGGAGCTGAAGCGGCGGCTCCGGGCCGTGAAGCGGCCGAAGCCGCGGTACGCGACCGGCGTCATGGCCAAGTACGCCCGCCTGGTCTCGAGCGCCTCGCAGGGCGCCGTCACCGGGTAGCGGGCGGGGAGGCCGGCTCGACGCCGGAGGCGGGGCCGCCGGAGGGGATGAGCGCCCGGTTCTGGGCGCTCCTGATCGCGGAGCCGCTCGCCGGGGCGGATGTCCTCGACGTCGGGACGGGGCGGGGCCGCCTGGCCCTCGCGCTGGCCCCGCGATGCCGGCGGATCGTGGGCATCGACCGGGACCCGGCCCTCGTCGCCGAGGCGGCCCGGCGCGCCGCCGCCGCCGGGCTGGCCAACGCGGTCTTCCGCGTCGCCGACGCCGACGCGGTCGAGTACGAGCCGCTGCTCGGCCGCCGTCCCGCGCTCGTCACCGCGCACCTGTTCCTGTCCGATGCCTTCGTGGAGCGCGCGGCCCGGGCGCTGGCTCCCGGTGGCGCGGTGGCGTTCGCCGGCCTCCACGTCGATCAGTGGCGGGAGACCGGACGCCCCTCCC
>JAICGY010000494.1 GCA_025922915.1 Candidatus Methylomirabilota bacterium
GGTCGTAGCGTTCGGGCTCGAAGACGGCCAGCGCGTCGCCGCCACCGGCGGCGACGTCGACGGCGTAGCCGAAGGCGTCCAGGACGTCACGCAGCATCTGACGGATGGCGCGCTCGTCGTCGATCACCAGGATGCGCGGGCTTGTCCCGGACATGAGCGCCGTCAGGGCCGCCCCACGGCGCGGAACCCCTCGAGGGGGAGCCCGAGACGATCGAGCGTCTCGCAGGCGAGGGCACCGGGCGTGCTCACGCGCACGATCCGTGTGGCGCGCTCCACGACCTGCAGGCGACTGCGGCACGCGACGACGCGCCAGCGCTCGGCCTCCCGCCGCTGGTCGAATCCCCACGCCAGCGTCGTGAGATAGGCCGTGACGAGCGAGACCACGACGAGGAGCTTGAGGGCGATCTCGACTTCGCGGACGAAGATGCGCATGGGCCTTGATCTCGGCGAGGGGAGATAGCAACCGGCGTACCAGACCTTCCCGATGCCCGGTAAACTCGTGACGGATTCGCCCGAGCGCGCGCCGTGCCAGGTCGCCAGCCGACGGCCTGATCGTTTTCTGGCCGACCGCGAAAGATTCGCTGGTCAGCGAACGCGCACCGTGTGCGCCGGCCCGCACCGGTTGCGCGCGCCGCATTTGTTTGACCGGCTACCGTCGCTCGTGGACAATCGAGGCCCGTGACGCCGAAGACGAAGCGCCGGAACCGACACGCGCCGCTGCCGCGCGTCCCCGCCCCGCGGTCGCACGCGGGCGCGACGCGGGTCGTGCGCCTCGTGCCCCGTCGCGCAGCCACCCGCCCGGCCGAGCCGGCGGAGGCCTCCCCGCCGGGGTGCGTGAAGTGCGGCAGTCAGTTCATCGTCCTCGAGCCGGCGTTCGTGCACTGCCGCTACTGCGGCAACATGCAGAGGCTCGTCAGCGGCTCGCTGCTCGCGCAGGAGGAATTCGAGCTCCGCTCGGGCCTCCGGCTCGCTTGCTGATAGTCCCGGGGAACACCCCCCACCGGTCACGCGTGGCGAGCGCGGGTCGATCGAGGTTGCGCCGGCGGAGCCGGCGCTCGATCAGCGGGCCATGGCACTGGCTCTACTCGGGTGGTGATCCGACCGGGGAGCGAGCGTCGCTCGCCCCGACCCCACCGGTGACGCGTGGCGCCCCCGGTCACGCATGGGGCGCGCGGGGGTCCGGTCGAGGGTTGCGCTGGCGGAGCCGGCGCTCGATCAGCTGTCATGACAGTGGTTCACTCGTGTGATGCGAGCCGGGTGAGCGAGCGCTGGCGTCCCCGAGACCCCACCAGGTTTCACGGCGCGGCGGTTAGGGGATGGGCCGGCGGCCTACCCGCCGTGTGAACCGGCTCCGGGCGGTAGAATCGCTTCCTGGAGGCTCTGCATGATCCGCTCGATGTCCCCGGGAGGATGGCGAAGTGGGTGGTATGCGGTTCGCACGCCAGTTGCGGGGCAATTTGCAGCAGTTGAGGAGCAGGAGATGCAAACCCGGTACTTCGCGTTGATCGTGGGCATCGTGTACGGGCTGGTCGGCGTGCTGGGCTTCTTGCCCGGCCTGACGCAGGAAGCGCCGGCCGGCGCTCCGGCGCTGGCGGTCCCGCAGGGCTACGGCTACCTGTTCGGGCTCTTCCCGGTGAACGTGGTGCACAACCTCGTGCACCTGGGGCTCGGTCTCTGGGGTGTCGTCGCCTACGCCTCGTTCGGGGCCGCCCGCACCTACGCCCGCAGCCTCGCGGTGATCTACGGGATCCTGGCGGTGCTGGGCTTCTTCCCGCAGGCCCGGACCCTCTTCGGGCTGGCACCGCTCTTCGGCCACGACATCTGGCTGCACGCGCTCACGGCGATCATCGCGGCCTACTTCGGCTGGCGCCCGGTCTCGGCGGCCGAGAC
>JAICGY010000495.1 GCA_025922915.1 Candidatus Methylomirabilota bacterium
AGGGTCTGGAGGTTCTGGTTCGACGCGGCGATGACGCGCACGTCCACCTTGCGGGGTTCCCGCCCGCCGACGCGCTCCACCACCTGCTCTTCCAGGGCCCGCAGCACCTTGGCCTGGGTCTTCAGGCTCATGTCGCCGATCTCGTCGAGAAAGAGGGTCCCGCCGTCGGCGGCCTCGAACTTGCCGCGCCGCCGGGCGACGGCACCCGTGAAGGCGCCCTTCTCGTGGCCGAACAGCTCGGACTCGATCAGCTCCTCGGGGATCGCGGCGCAGTTCACCTCGACGAAGGGCCGGTCGTGCCGCGCCGAGAGCGTGTGGATCGCGCGCGCGACCAGCTCCTTGCCGCTGCCGTTCTCCCCCTGGATCAGCACGCGCCCGCTCGTGGGCGCCGCCGTCGCGATCTGCTCCCGCAGCCGGCGGATGGGCTCGCTCTCCCCGATGATCTCCGTCCGCGGCTCCAGCCGGGCGCGCAGCGCGGCATTCTCGCGCTCCAGCCGCCCGTGCTCGAGGGCGCGGGTGACGGTGAGGAGCGTCTTTTCGAGGGAGAGCGGCTTCTCGATGAAGTCGTAGGCGCCCAGCCGCGTGGCCTTGACCGCCGTCTCGATGGTGCCGTGGCCCGAGATCACGACCACGGGCACGTCGGGCCGGAGGCGCTTGACCTCGGCGAGGGTCTCGAGCCCGTCGCGCCGGGGCATCCAGATGTCGAGGAACACCAGGTCGGGCGCCTCCTCGGCCAGGGCCAGGAGCGCGGCGTCACCGCTGCCCACGGCGCGGACCCGGAATCCCTCGTCCTCCAGCACGCCGCGCAGGGCGGTCTGGATCGCCGGCTCGTCGTCGACGATCAGGATGTGCTCGGTGGCCACGGGGTCGGCCCCCTCAGGCTTCCACGGCGGCCGGGGTGGCGGCCACCGGAAGCTCGATCACGAAGCGGCTGCCCCGGGGCAGGTTGTCCTCGAGCCACACGGCGCCGCCGTGCTCGGAGGCGATCTCGGCGACGATGGGGAGCCCCAGCCCCATCCCGGTCACCTTCGTGGAGAAGTGCGGCACGAAGAGCCGGTCCCGGTCCTCCGGCGCGATGCCGGGCCCGTCGTCGCTCACGGCGATGCGCACGCGCCCGGTGGAGGGCCCGACCAGGGTCTCCACGTGCACGGACCCGGCGCCCTCCACGGCCTGGACGGCGTTGTCGACCAGGTTGAGGACCGCGCGCTTCACGTGATCGGCGTCCACGAGCGCCGGGGGCAGGGCGTCGGCGTGCCGGGTGGTGATGGTGAGCGCCGGGTGCGAGTCGCGGTACAGCGCGGCCACGCCCTCGACGAGCGGGCGGACGTCGGTCGGGCGCGGCACGAAGGCCGGCATGCGGGCGAAGCGGGAGAACTCGTCGACCAGCCGCCGGAGGCCGTCGACCTCCTGGATGATGGCCTCCGTGCACTCGGCGATGAGCCGCTGCTCGTCCTCGTCTCCCCGGCCGAGCCGGCGGCGGAGCCGCTGGGCCGAGAGCTGGATCGGCGTGAGCGGATTCTTGATCTCGTGGGCGATGCGCTGGGCCACCTCGCGCCAGGCCGCCAGTCGCTGGGCCTTCAGCAGCTCGGTGAGATCGTCGAACACGACGACGGCGCCGCCGTACTCGCCGCTCTCGCCCCGGAGCGCGGTGGCGGCGGCGAGCAGCGAGAGGGCGGCGCCGCTCCGCCGGATGTGCAGCTCGCCGGAGGCGCTGCCCGCCGTGGGCCGGCGGGCGCGCTGGACCAGCCCCACGAGCTCGCGCTGCTCGGGCCCGCTGAAGACCTCCTCGAGCAGCCGGCCGACGGTGCGGGCGGCGTCGACGCCGAGCATCCGGGCGGCGGCCCGGTTGATCGTCGTCACGCGCCCG
>JAICGY010000496.1 GCA_025922915.1 Candidatus Methylomirabilota bacterium
AGGTGGAACTGGTTGCCGGAGAGGACGACCTGCAGCTCCCCGCCGCGGACGCTCACCGGCCGCGCCTGGGCCAGCACCGCGCCGACGACCGGCTTGCGGCGCATGACGTCCTCGACCACCCGCTGCCAGCCGGTGGCCACGTCGGCCGCGGGCGCGACCGTCTGGGCGTCGCGCGGAGCCGGGGCCGCCTCGTCGCGGGACGGCACCGGCTCGACTGGCACGGGCGCCACCGGCGTCGCGCGCGGCCCGGGCGCCGGGGCTGGACGCGCCGGCGCCACCGCGTTGCCGGGCCTCCGGGCGTCCGGTCCCGGGGATCCCTCGCCGAGCAGGCTCTCCTGTGTCCGCGGTCCCGGGGGCGTCGCGAAGGCCTGCTGACGCAGCAGGCGCTCGGCCTCCTCGACACGCTTGAGGATCTCCTCCAGCGCCTGCGGCTGCGGCCGGCGCGTGGCGCGGACGGCGGCTATCTCCAGCTCCACCCGGGGCTGCGGGGACTCCCGCATGGCCTCGTCGGCGTCCAGCAGCGCGCGCAGCGCATAGAGCAGCTCGTCGAGGCTGGCGCCCTCCCCGAGCGCCCGCAGCTCGCCGGCCTCGGTGGGCGTCACGTCGGCCAGCTTGACGGTCGGTGCCGCCTTGAGGACCAGGCCCCGGCGCAGCACCTCGATGGCGTCGCGCAGGAAGGCGGGCAGGTCCTCGCCCTCGCGGGCGGCCCGGTCGATCGCCTCCAGGGCGGGCGCGGCCTCGCGGGCGAGCAGGGCTCCCACGAATGCCCGGATCTCGGCTGGCGCCGTCGTGCCGAGGAGCGAGGCCGTCGTGGCGGCGTCGAGCCGGCCGTCGCCGTAGGCGATCGCCGTGTCGAGCAGCGACAGCGCGTCCCGCAGCGACCCGTCGGCGGCGCGCACGATGGCCGGCAGCGCGGCCGCCTCGAAGGCGATGCCCTCCTCGGTCAGGATGCGCTCGAGCGTGGCCGCCAGCTGCTCGGGCGCGATCGGGCGGAAGTCGAAGCGCTGCACGCGCGACAGGATGGTCGGCGGCACGTCCCCGGGGTCCGTCGTGGCCAGGATGAAGACCACGTGCGGCGGGGGCTCCTCGAGGGTCTTCAGGAGCGCGTCGAAGGCGTCGGCGGTGAGCTGGTGCACCTCGTCGACGATGTAGACCTTGTAGCGCCCGCGCGCCGGCGCGTACTTGACGTTCTCGCGCAGCGTGCGGACGTCCTCGATCTTGCGGTTCGAGGCCGCGTCGATCTCGATGACGTCGACGCTGGCGCCCGCGTCCTGGCACGCGAGGCAAGTGCCGCACGGCTCGGGGCCGGTGCGCTCCGTGCACAGCAGCGCGCGGGCCAGGAGCCGCGCCGTCGTCGTCTTGCCGACGCCTCGCGGCCCGGCGAAGAGGTAGGCGTGGGCCACCCGTCCCGACGCCAGCGCGTTGCGCAGCGTCCGCGTGATGGCGTCCTGCCCCACGACGGCCTCGAAGGCCTGCGGGCGCCACTTGCGAGCGAGAACCTGGTAGCTCATCGGATCGGAATAGTGACCGTGCACCCCCCTCCGAACGACCCGTACTGCGATCTCCCCGCAGTGCCGGCTCCGGCCAGGTACTCCCACGGCACACGAGAGGGTCGCCTTACCGTTGCTCCCTTCCGGGCCTGGCGGGGTTCGACGATTCTCGTTGCGTGGGGCCCAACCTTCAACGCCGTCCCACGAGGCTCATTCAACACGAGCCGCCCTCGGGAGGGAATTCGACCCCGCTGAAGCGGATTGCGGGCTACAGGGCACCGCTAACTCCCCGTCTAGCACGGCCACGTCGAGATTCGGATGGCGGAGGGGGTGGGATTTGAACCCACGGCGCAGGGTTCGCCCG
>JAICGY010000497.1 GCA_025922915.1 Candidatus Methylomirabilota bacterium
CCTCCTCCGGGGGCGCCTCGAACAGCAGCTCGTCGTGGACCTGCAGGAGCATGCGGCTGCGCAGCTCCCGCGCCCGCAGCGCGGCGTCCACGCGGACCATGGCGATCTTGATCATGTCGCTGGCCGTCCCCTGCACCGGCGCGTTCATGGCCATCCGCTCGGCCGCGTTGCGGGCGACCGGGTTGCCGGAGTTCAGGTCGGGCAGGTAACGCCGGCGCCCCAGCAGCGTGCTCACCCAGCCGCGCTCGCGTCCCTCGGCCAGCGTGCGATCGATGAACGCCCGCACCCGCGGGTGGGTGGCGAAGTACTGGTCGATGTAGCGCTGCGCCTCCTTCTGGTCGATCCGCGTCGCCTGCGACAGCCCGAAGGCCGAGACCCCGTAGAGGATCGCGTAGTTCGCGCTCTTCGCGATCGTGCGCTGCAAGGACGTCACCTCGGCCGGCGCGACCTTGAAGACCTCGCACGCCGTGCGGGTGTGGATGTCCTCGCCGCGCTGGAACGCCTCGATGATGGCCGGCTCGCAGGCCAGGTGGGCCAGGATCCGCAGCTCGATCTGCGAGTAGTCGGCCGCCACGAAGCGCCAACCCTCCTCCGGGATGAAGGCGGCGCGGATCCGCCGGCCCAGCTCCGTGCGGATCGGGATGTTCATGAGGTTCGGGTCCTGGCTGCTGAGACGCCCGGTGGCGGCGACGAGCTGGTTGAAGGTCGTGTGGATGCGCGCGGTCGTGGGGTGCACCAGCGCGGGCAGCGCGTCGGCGTAGGTGCCCTTCAGCTTGGCCAGCGTGCGGTGCTCCAGGACCTTGGCCGGCAGCGGGTGGCCGACGGCGAGCTCGGTGAGGACGTCGGCGTCGGTGGAATAGCCGGTCTTCGTGCGGCGCAGCGCGGGCAGGCGCAGCTTCTCGAAGAGCACGTGCGCCAGCTGCTTGGGCGAGGCGATGGTGAACTCCTCGCCCGCCAGCGCGTGGATCTCCCGGGTGAGCGTGTCGAGGCTTCGCTCCAGCTCCTTGGCGAACGCCTCCAGCCGCGCGGGGTCCACCCGGATCCCGTCGCGCTCCATCCGGGCGAGGACGGGGACCAGCGGCCGCTCGATGTCCTCGTAGATCCGGCGGAGCCCGCGCTCCTCCAGCTCCTGCCGCGCGTGCTGCCAGTAGCGCGCCACCCACCGCGCCCGCTCGCCCAGGATCCCTCCCAGCCGATCGCCGTCGGCGGCCGCATCCCCCGGCTGCGCTCCGGCGGCCGGCCCGGAGGCGGGTGGCGCGTCGGCGCTCGGGACGATCCGGCCGCTGGGCGCCGCGGGAAGCGCGGGCGGGCACTCGCCGAACGTCTCCATGCAGATCTCGTCGAGCTTGTAAGCCTGACGGGCGGGGTTGAGCAGGTACGCGGCCACCGCCGTGTCCTCCACCTCGGGCGGCGCCACCCCGACCGCCAGGCAGGCCTCGACGAGCGGCTTGGCGTCGTGGACGAGCAGCGTGCGGCCTCCGACGGCGCCGGCCACCTCGCGCAGGGCGGCGTCGCGGGCGGCGTCCTCGGGCGGCAGCGGCAGCCAGGCGGCGCCGGCCGCCTCGTGGAAGACGGCGAGCGCCGCGAGCCGCGGCTGCGGCGGCCGGGCGTCGCCCGTCCAGTCCACGGCGAGCGGCTCGCCGGCCGGGGCGGCGGCCAGGTGGGTCGCCAGCGTCCCGGCATCGTGCAGCCGGGTGACGGGGCCCGCCGGGGTCGGCGCGGTGGCCGGCAGCTCCTTGAGCAGCCGCGTGAACTCCATCTCCATCCAGAGCCCGCGCAGGCGCGGCCAGTCGGGCTCGGATC
>JAICGY010000498.1 GCA_025922915.1 Candidatus Methylomirabilota bacterium
CCGTCCCGCTCCACGAGGCGTCGGCCTTCGGGATCCTCGCCGTCGACCGCACCGGCCGCGTCGTCGGGTGGGACGAGAAGCCGAAGCAGCCGAAGCCGATGCCGGGGGATCCCAGACACGCGCTGGCGTCGATGGGCAACTACCTCTTCGACCGCCAGGTCCTGGTCGACGCGCTCCTCGCCGACGCTCGCCGCAGCACCGACCACGACTTCGGGCGCTCGATCATCCCCGAGCTCGTCGCGGGCGGGCGCGTCTACGCCTACGACTTCCAGGAGAACGAGGTCCCGGGCGTCAAGCCCTACGAGGAGCAGGGCTACTGGCGCGACGTGGGCACGGTGGCCGCGTACTGGGAGGCCCACATGGACCTCCTGGGCGAGTCGCCGCGGTTCGACCTGGACAACCGCTACTGGCCCATCCGGGGCGCCCAGCACTACGGCCCGCCCGCCCGCATCATCGCCGGCGACATCGACAACGTCCACATCGCCGAGGGCTCGCTCGTCAAGCGCGCCACCATCCGCAACTCGATCCTCGGCCGCGCGGTGTGGGTCAACGAGGGCGCGGTGATCGAGGACTCGATCGTCATGGACCAGACGACGGTGGGCAAGGGCGTGCGGCTGCGGCGCGCCATCGTCGACCGCTTCAACATCATCCCGGCCGACACCGAGATCGGGTTCGACCCCGAGGCCGACCGCCGGCGGCACCACGTCGACCCCTCGGGCATCGTCGTCGTCCCGCGCGGGGGGCGGCGCGAGTTCCTGCTCGGCCTCGAGGAGTTCTAGGCCGCCCGTGCCGGCCCGCGCCATCGTCATCCACGGCCACTTCTACCAGCCCCCGCGGGAGAACCCGTGGCTGGAGACCGTCGAGGTCCAGGACTCCGCGGCGCCGTTCCACGACTGGAACGAGCGGGTGACCGCGGAGTGCTACGCGCCCAACACCGCGGCCCGCCGCGTCGACCACGACAACCGCATCCTCGACGTCGTCAACAACTTCGAGCAGATCTCGTTCAACGTGGGGCCCACGCTGGCCGCCTGGCTCGCCCGCCACGCCCCCGACGTGCACCGCAAGATCGTGGAGGCCGACCGCGCCTCCGTCGCCGCGCGCGGCCACGGCAACGCGCTCGCGCAGGTCTACAACCACATGATCATGCCGCTCGCCTCCCGGCGGGACAAGGTGACGCAGGTGCGCTGGGGGATCGAGGACTTCCGCGCGCGCTTCGGCCGGGAGCCGGAGGGCATGTGGCTGCCCGAGACCGCGGTGGACGAGGAGACGCTCGACGTCCTCGCCGAGGCCGGGGTGCGCTTCACGGTCCTGGCGCCCCACCAGGCGCGGCGCATCCGGCCGCTGGCGGGCGGGGCGTGGCAGGAGGTCGGGGAGGGCATCGACCCCAGCCGTCCCTACCTCTGGCGCGGGCCCGGGGGCCGCTCGCTGGCGCTCTTCTTCTACGACGGGCCGATCTCGCGCGGCATCGCCTTCGAGGGGGTGCTCGAGCGCGGCGAGACGCTGGTGGCCCGCCTGCGCGCGGGCTTCTCGGACGCCCGCACGTGGCCGCAGCTCGTGCACTGCGCCACCGACGGCGAGTCCTACGGCCACCACCGCCGGTTCGGCGAGATGGCGCTGGCCGCCGCCCTCGAGCAGCTCGGCCGCGACCACGAGATCGCGCTGACGAGCTACGGGGCCTTCCTGGCCGCCCACCCGCCCACGCACGAGGTCCAGATCCGCCCGGCCACCTCCTGGAGCTGCGTGCACGGCGTGGAGCGCTGGCGCGCCGACTGCGGCTGCCGCACGCGCGGCGAC
>JAICGY010000499.1 GCA_025922915.1 Candidatus Methylomirabilota bacterium
GGCGCCAGCCTCGCCGTCATCAACATCGGCGACGTGTTCACCACCGGCCCCACGGAAGCGGCCTTCGTCATCAACGAGCTGGTGAAGCCCCGCGCCGTCATCCCCTCCCACGCCCACGAGCTGGCGACCAAGGACGGCAAGGTGGTCGCGGGCACCCGCACCGACCGGTTCATGAAGGCGGTCAAGGTCCCGGCGCACGTGCCCCTGAGCGGGAAGACGATGCAGTTCGACGGCAGCGGGAGGTGCACCGCCGGCTGCTAGCGCGGCGGGGCGACGGCCTCCGGGCGATCAGGAGGCCGTCGCGGCCGCCCCGAGGAGCGGGCAGCCCTCGGGCATCGCACGGCGCTTGCGGGCGATGATCTCCCCGGCCGCGCGCTCCAGGTAGTGGGCGATGGTCTCCACGCGGATCTTCACGGAGCCCGCCGGCTTCGTCGAGTCGAGCTCCTGGAACGAGAAGAACAGCGTGCCCGAGCGCTCGACGATCTGCTGGACGGGCGTGAACGTCGGCTGGTCCATCCCGCACTCGTAGCTGGCCAGCCGCACCACGCAGGCGATCCACGGCATGCGGGCGGCGAACTTCGCGGCCCACAGGATCTCGTTGGTGTTGGCGCTGTAGGACGACGGCCACACGTCGGCGATGTCGAGCGGCGAGCGCACGAGGCCGGCGCGCACCTCGGCGCCGAACAGCCAGTCCAGGAGGTCGCCGTCCGTGGGCAGGTACTGGCCCCAGAGGACCGGGTAGCCGAACGCCTGGAGATCCACCTCGATCTCGTGACCGATGCCGGGGTCCATGTGGTACGGCCGGGCCAGCACCAGCAGGCAGGGCGCGTCCGCCCGCGCGCAGGCGGCGAGGATCTGCCGGCTCCGCCCCCGCAGCGTCCCGTTGAAGGCCTCGAGCGCCGCGTAGCCGCGCTCGACGGCCCGCGCCGTCTCCTCGAGGGTGAGGCCGGGGACGACGTCCCGGAGCGCGTCGAAGAGCTGCCGGGGCACGACCCGCGGATCGGCCAGCCCGACCAGGGGCGAGACGTAGCGCACGCCCTGCGCGGCGAAGACGTCCTGCTCCCGCAGGAACCCCGCCTTGAGGTTCTCCGGGGCCGCCATCACCCGCGGGCACGCCAGGTTCTCCGTGACGTGGCCGCGGAGGAAGGACGGCAGCGACGTGATCATGGGCGCGAAGAGGACCGTGATGGGCTGCTTCAACCCGAAGAGGAGCTCGCCGTAGTGGCCGGCTCCGCACTTCACCGGGTAGCAGCAGTCGACGGTGCCGCGCCCCTTGCCGAACTGCCGCCCCTGCTCCTCCGAGGTGTCCGAGGAGAACGTGACCGCGGTCCCGTCCAGGCCGAGCGCCGCGAAGAAGCCCCACCAGAACTGGTGAGTGGACCAGAGGTTCAGGAGCTTCGGGATCCCGATCCGCAGGCTACGCCGGGACGCGGGGTCGACGGAAGGCTTCCTGTCGAACCATCTCGCCAACGTTGGGATGCGCACGCTTGACCTCCTCGAGCCGCGCCTTCACGACCCGGAGCTCGGTGGCGTCCTCCACCAGCCCCTTCGGGCACGAGTTCCCGCTGATGACGCGCTCCCACCCCGGTACCAGCGGCAGCTTGCTCCACGCGCGGCCGGCCGCCCCCGGCAGCTGGACGTCGATGAACGTCCGCTGGCAGTTACAGCTGCACCACTTGCACACGGTGTCCGCGGTCGTCGTGCTGGTGTACGCGAGCGACGCGATGACGTCGAAGCCGCGGAAGCGGGTGGGCTCCGCGCGCCGCAAGCGCTCGCGGCCGCA
>JAICGY010000500.1 GCA_025922915.1 Candidatus Methylomirabilota bacterium
GGGCGCGCCCGGGCGCCCGGCGAGCACGATCACGGCGGCGACGGCGTCGAGCGCCAGCAGCGCCCAGAGCCGCTGGAAGAGAGCGCCGACCACGACCAGCGCGGCGGCGCCCGCCAGGTAGTAGACGGTGACGGCGAGCGAGAGCAGCGCGGTCGACCAGCCGTGCGCCCGGTGGAGCCCGTCCATGTACACCGCGAGCCGTAGAAGCCGAAGCCCCAGGAGCAGGTGGCGACGAGGCCGCAGGCCAGGACGACCCACCAGCCGAAGTGGGGCGCGGTTGGCATCCGGCCGCCCATGATACGCGGGCCGGCCGGGGGCAGCCCTGCGGTAGACTGAGCGCGACCCCACGCCACCGGGAGGACGAGATGCCGCCCACGCTCAGACTGCCGCGCCCGGACGGGACGATCACGCCGTACACCCTGAGCGGCCGCGTGCCCGCCCCGGCGGCCCCTGGCCCCATCGCGAGCCGGATCGGCATGGCCGCCGTCCACGTGGTGGCCGACCCGCTCGCCGACTTGAACCCGACCCTCGACGTCGCGCTGGACTGGGACGCCACGCTGCGCTTCCGACACCACGTCTGGTCCCTCGGCCTCGCGGTGGCGGAGGCCATGGACACCGCCCAGCGCGGGATGGGGTTCCTCTGGGACAACGCCCGCGAGCTGATCAAGCGGTCCGTCGCCGAGTCGAAGACCGTCCCGGGCGCCGTGCTCGCGTCGGGCGCGGGGACCGACCACCTCCAGCCGGGGCCGCGCATCACCCTCGCCGACGTGGAGGCCGCCTACGAGGAGCAGTGCGGGTGGATCGAGGGCTGCGGGGGCCGGATCATCCTGATGGCGAGCCGCGCGCTGGCGGCCTGCGCCAAGAGCCCCGACGACTACGTGAAGGTGTACGGCCGGATCCTCAGCCAGGTGCGCGAGCCGGTCATCATCCACTGGCTCGGCGAGATGTTCGATCCCGCGCTCGCCGGCTACTGGGGCTCCGCCGACCGCGACCGCCAGACCGAGACCTTGCTGGCGATCGTGAGCGAGTACGCCTCGCGCATCGACGGCGTGAAGATCTCGCTCCTCGACCAGGCGCGCGAGATCGCGATGCGCCGGCGCTTCCCGCCATCCGTCCGCATGTACACCGGCGACGACTTCGACTACCCGACCACGATCCGGGGCGACGGCCAGCGTCACTCCGACGCGCTGCTGGGCATCTTCGACGTGATCGCGCCGGCGGCGTCCGCCGCGCTCAAGGCCCTGGACCGGGGCGACGTCGCCGCCTACGAGCGGATCCTGGCCCCGACCCTGCCGCTCTCCCGCCACGTCTTCGGCGCGCCGACGCGGTTCTACAAGACCGGCGTCGTCTTCGCCGCCTGGCTCAACGGCCACCAGGCGCACTTCCGCATGGTCGGCGGCCTGGAGAGCGCCCGCTCGATCGTCCACCTCGCGCGGCAGTTCGTGCTCATGGACGAGGCCGGGCTACTCGCCGATCCCGACCGGGCCGCCGCGCGCATGCGGCACGTGCTCGCGCTGGCCGGCATCGAGTAGCGCGGCGGCGCCGGCCGGGGTCAGGCGCCGCACAGCTCGGCGGCCACGCGGGCCACGAGCGCGGGAGCGAGCAGCACGGGGACTCTCATCGCCGCCTGCAGCTCGTCGCGCGTCTTGCGGCGGAACCCCATGCAGTCCATGACGACGAGCCCGCAGGCCGCGTCATGCAGGCCGGCGGCGAGGCGCGGCAGGGCGTCCGCCTCTGGCGCCGCGTAGGGCGAGAGCGCCAC
>JAICGY010000501.1 GCA_025922915.1 Candidatus Methylomirabilota bacterium
AGCGCTCCGCGCCCTCGGCGAGGAGGTTCCCCAGGTGGACCCGTTCCCCGTTCATCGGCCTTATTTGTACGATATCGAACTATCGTCTGTCAAGCGTTTCCCCGGCTCCTGCGGTCCGACAACGCGCTCCAGCGCGTCCACGATCGCGATGTTGGCGTCGGGCATAGGCATCGCCCGGTACTCCTTCGGCGACGTCCACCGCACCCACCGGACCGGTCGGGCGTCTCCCACGGGCTCGCACAGGTACGCATGAAGGGCGACCCGGCGGTCCGGGTAGGCGTGGCAGAGAGCCACGGCGAGCTCGCCCACGCGAATCATGACGCCCGTCTCTTCTTCGACCTCGCGCGCGAGCGCCGCGGCGTGGTCCTCGCCCGGATCCACCTTGCCGCCCGGAAGCTCCCACGTCCCGGCGAGGAGTGGGTCGCCGGCGCGCGGCTGGACCAGCATGCGCCCACGCTCGTCCACGATCGCCGCCAGCACGATCTCGTCGACGCTCTCGTCGTCCACTATTCCAGACTAGGCCGTGCCGGCCGGCGCTGCCAGCGCGATGGTTGACCGGCTCGCGGGTGCGCCGTATACATCCCACCGCGATCCTCGTCACCCTCCACGCCAAGCCAGGATGACAGCCGATGAAACTCACGTGTCCGCAGTGCGGGACCGTCTACGACGTCACCCAGTATCCCGAGGGTCACACGTTCCAGTGCCAGTGCGGGAACGAGCTGAAGGTCGGCCCGCAGCCCTCCGTGGCGGCGGCCGGTCCCGGCATGGCGCCGCCGGCGCCGGTTCCCTCGGGGCCCGACCCCGGCCTCCAGCCGATCGTCAAGGTGCTGGTGTTCATCGCGAACCTGTGCTTCTCGCCGCTGGCGGCGATTGCTTCGGTGGTCGTCTACTTCGTGATCAAGGACCAGAAGCCGCGGACGGCGAAGGACCTCTGCCAGATGACGTGGATCCCGTTCGTCGTGTGGGCGGTCCTGGTCGGGCTGTACTTCCTGTTCATGGGCACGATGATCTTCAGCGGCATCATGGGGAGCGCCGGAACGTATTGAGCGCGCCGGCCGGCCTCGCAGGGCGGCCCGCGGGCCGCGCGCGGCCTCCCATCATCGAGCACCCCCGCGCTCTGAGGTCCCGCCCCGCGGCGTGGATCGGGTGCCACGGGAACCCGGATCGCTGCCTCTCGATCGGCGGCTGGCACTCGCCGATCTGCGCCCGCTGCATAGGGCTCCTCGCCGGGTACCCGCTGGCCGTGGCCGCGCTGTTCGCCCTGGGGCCGCCTGATCTGGAGCGGGCGCTGATCGGAGCGCTCCTCCTCGTGCCGGCCGCCCTCGACGGCGGGGCGCAGGCCCTCTCGTCCTACAGCAGCACGTCCGCCCGCCGGCTCGTCACCGGGGTCCTCGCCGGAGTCGGCCAGCTCGAGCTCCTCGGCGGCGTCACGGCCGCGCTCCTCGGCGCGGTCCATGGCTGAGCACCCGGCGCTCGTTCGGAACCTGCTCATCGCGTCGATCGGGCTGGCGGTCCTCATCGTGGGCGCGCGCGGCGCGCCAGGATCCGTCCGCCGCCTGGCCGCGCTGACATCGGATTGACAAGCCTCGATAATTAGATTATCATCGAATAGATTTCCGTCTAACTATCGGCCGCGGGGTTTTCGCGGCGGCGCTGGAGGAGGAGATCCCGTGGACGACACGATTCGAGCCCTGGCCGACCCTACCCGGCGGGAG
>JAICGY010000502.1 GCA_025922915.1 Candidatus Methylomirabilota bacterium
AAGATGCTGAACAACTGGCGCATGGCCCAGCTGCACGCCCAGGAGGCGCCCGAGCGCGTCCTGGAGCTCGAGCGGTGGGGCGCGCTGTTCGACCGCACGAAGGACGGCCGGATCCTGCAGCGCGATTTCGGGGGGCACCGCTACGCGCGGCTGGCCCACGTCGGGGACCGCACGGGCCTCGAGATGATCCGCACCCTCCAGTACCACGGCATCCACCAGGGCATCGACGTCTACATGGAGTGCACCATCACCCGGCTGCTGAAGGACGGCGAGCGGGTGTGCGGCGCCATCGGGTACTGGCGCGAGACCGGCCGCGTGGTGGTGTTCAAGGCCAAGGCAATCGTGCTGGCGACGGGCGGCATCGGCAAGGCGTGGAAGATCACCTCCAACTCCTGGGAGTACACGGGCGACGGGCACTCCCTGGCGCTCTGGGCCGGCGCCGACCTCATCGACATGGAGTTCGTGCAGTTCCACCCGACGGGCATGGTGTGGCCGCCCTCGGTGCGCGGAATCCTGGTGACGGAAGGGGTGCGCGGCGACGGTGGCACCCTGAAGAACAGCAAGGGCGAGCGGTTCATGTTCAATTACATCCCCGACTTCTTCAAGGGAGAGACCGCCGACAACGAGGCGGAGGCCGACCGCTGGTACGAGGACAAGACCAACCGCCGCACGCCCGACCTGCTCCCGCGGGACGAGGTGGCGCGCGCCATCAACGCCGAGGTCAAGGCCGGCCGGGGCAGTCCCCACGGGGGCGTCTTCCTCGACATCTGCACCCGCCGCTCCCCCGAGTACATCCGGAAGCGGCTGCCGTCGATGTACCACCAGTTCAAGGAGCTGGCCGGCGTGGACATCACCAAGGAGCCGATGGAGGTCGGCCCGACCTGCCACTACGCGATGGGCGGCGTGCGGGTGGACGCCGATACCACGCAGTCCACGGTGCCCGGCCTGTTCGCGGCCGGCGAGGTGGCGGGCGGGATGCACGGCTCCAACCGTCTCGGCGGCAACTCGCTCTCCGACCTGCTCGTGTTCGGGCGGCGCGCGGGGCTGCACGCCGCGCTGTACGCCAAGAACGCCGGGGGCACGCTGGTCGTGGACAGCGGCCAGGTCGAGCAGGCGGTGCGCGAGATGCTGGAGCCGTTCGAGCGCACGGGGGGCGAGAACCCGTACGCCATCCAGTCGGACCTCCAGGAGACGATGCACGCGCTGGTCGGCATCATCCGGACCGAGGCCGAGCTGGCGGAAGCGCTGGAGCGGCTGGAGACCCTGCGGGCGCGGGCGGCCAAGGTGCGGGTGGAGGGGCACCGGCAGTACAACCCGGGCTGGCACACCGCCCTCGACCTCCACTCGCTCCTCACCGTGGCCGAGTGCTCGGCCCGCGCGGCGCGCGAGCGGACGGAGAGCCGGGGCGGCCACACCCGCGACGACCATCCCTACACGGACGACCAGTGGGGCAAGGTCAACGTGGTGCTGCGCCTGCGCAACGGGAGCCTGCAGGTGAGCCGGGAGCCGCTGCCCGAGATGCCGGCCGAGCTCAGGGCCCTCTTCCAGGAGCGCAAGTGATGCCGACCTTCACGATGCGGGTGTTCCGCGGCGCGGGCGCGACCGGCGACTTCCGGGAGTATCGGGTGGAGGCCGACCCCGGCATGGTGGTCCTCGACCTCGTCCACCGCATCCAGGCCACCCAGGCCCAGGACCTCGCCGTCCGGTGG
>JAICGY010000503.1 GCA_025922915.1 Candidatus Methylomirabilota bacterium
ACGGCCACGACGGTCTCGCCCTCGAGGGTGAGGATGGCCCGGAAGACGCCGTGGGCCGACGGGTGCTGCGGCCCCATGTTCATCACGAGGCGCTCGCTGCCCCCGTAGCCGATCTCGACGACCTGGCGCTCGGCGGTCTGCGGCATCCGGCGCGGGCTCCCTACCGCATCGGCGAGTGCGGTGACGGGTTGAGGATCGTGGACTGCATCTGGAGGAGGAGCGGAGTCGACGTCCCGAGGAACGTCTGCCACTCCGGGTCCTGGGCGAGCCTGGCCCGCTGGGCCGCACGCTCGTCGAGGCTCTTGTACGCCCACAGGTGGACCACCTCGTTCAGCGACCCGATCTCGCTGGTCCACAGCCCGACGCGCCGGGTGTACTTCTCGCGCAGGGGCAGGATGCCCTTGAAGTGGTTGATCCACTCGGGGGCCTTGCCGACCTGCGTCCGGTACCACCGGAGCTCGTAGACGTGGCCGGTGTCGGTCGGCGGCGTGAGATCCACCGCCGCCCGGAGGATCTTGTTCTCCTGGGCCGCGATCATCCCCCGCGTCTGCGGGAGGTACCCCTTGGTCCACTCCTCGTTCTTGGCCAGCTCGGCGCGCAGGCGGTCCCGCTCGTCGAGGCCGGCGTAGCTCCACAGGTGGACCGCCTGGTTCAGGGTCCCGAACTCCGAGTACCAGTGGCCCTCGAGCTTGCCGTACCGGTCGCCCCGTGCCTTGCGGCCGACCTCCGCCGAGAGCTGGATGTACTTGGCCTGGGTGCCGGGGACCAGCGTGTACGTCCGCAGCTCGTAGATCATCCCGCGCTCCTCTCTCTGCCCGTCCGGCTCACCGGTACGGCGGGTTCGCCATGTCGGCCGCGTAGTCCTTGCGGAGCGGGTACCCGACCCAGTCCTCGCCGAGCAGGATCCGTCGCAGGTCCCCGTGCCCCTCGAACCTCACGCCGAACATGTCGTAGCACTCGCGCTCCATCCAGTCGGCGCCGCGCCAGACGCCGGTCAGCGTCGGGCACCGGAGGGCGTCGGGGGCGAGGCGGGTGCGCATCGTGAGCGCCAGCCGCGCGTCGACGTCCTCCACGCGCGCCAGCACCTCCAGCCCCTGGTCCTTCCAGTCCACCGCCGACAGCCAGCTGAAGTACGCGCAGCCGAGCGTCTCGCGCGCGAAGCGCCCGAGCTCCTGCCAGCGCTCCACGTCCACCTCGACGCTCAGGCCGCCGTCGACCGCCGCCGCCGGCACGCCAAAGGTCTCCCCGATCCGGGACGCCGCGTCGGCCGCGGTCACGCCGTCACTTGGGCTCGGCCGGGCCCGGGCGGCTGCCGGTCTTCTGGAAGTGGGCGACCTGCTCCTGCAGCGTGAGCAAGCCGTACATCAGCGAGTCCGGCGTGGGCGGGCAGCCCGGGACGTAGACGTCCACCGGCACGACCCGGTCCACGCCCTTCACCACGTGGTAGCCGTGGCGGAAGGGGCCGCCGGAGTTCGCGCAGGACCCCATCGACACGACCCACTTGGGATCCGGCATCTGGTCGTAAATGCGCTTGAGCATCGGCGCCATCTTGATGGTGACCGTGCCCGACACGATCATGAGATCGGAGTGTCGCGGCGACGCCCAGGGCACCATCCCGAACCGCTCGACGTCGAAGCGCGAGGCGAAGGTGGCCATCATCT
>JAICGY010000504.1 GCA_025922915.1 Candidatus Methylomirabilota bacterium
CCCCCGGCGCGCGAGGCGGGCGAGCGTCCGGAGACCGAGGCCTCGCGGCATGGCGCGCAGGATAGTAGCGCAAGCGGACCGGGCGCGGAAGGGGCGCCGGCAGCCAGAGCGTGCGGCGGCGGCCCCGGCCGTGTCATGCTCACGCGATGCGGAGCCCCCGCACCACGGTCGCGGCCTGGACGCTCTACGACTTCGCCAACTCGGCGGTGGCCGCCATCGTCTTCTCCACCGTCTACCCGCGCTACTACGCGGAGGCGGTCGTCGGCAACGAGGTGGGCCGCGGCGATCTCCTGTGGGGGCTGATCATCTCGACGACGATGGTGGCGGTCGCGGTCTCCTCGCCCGTCCTGGGCGGGATCGCCGACCATGCCGGCGTGCGGAAGCCCTTCTTCGTGGGGTTCAGCGTGGTCTCCGTCACGGCCACCGCGCTGCTCGCGACGGTGGGGCCCGGCATGGAGGTCTGGGGGTTCGCGGTGGCCGTGACCGCGCTCGTCGCCTTCGAGGCCGCCTTCGTCTACTACAACGCCTACCTGCCGCGGATCGCGCCGCCGGAGCGCCTCGGCCGCGTCTCCGCCGTCGGCTTCGCCGTGGGGTACGCGGGCTCGGTGGTGGCGTTCGTCGTCGCGATCCCGTCCGCCCTCGCCGAGACGTACTGGGTCGCGTTCCTCACCACCGCCGCGCAGTTCGGCCTGTTCGCCCTGCCGGCCTTCGTCGTGCTGCCCGGGGACGCGCGCGCCGCCATCCCCCTCGGCACGGCGATGGCGCGCGGCGTCTCCGACACCCTGGCCACGCTGCGCGAGATCCTCGTCGCGCCCGAGCGCGCGCAGATGAAGCGCTTCCTCCTCGCCTATCTCGTCTACGAGGACGGGGTCAACACCGTGGTCGCCTTCGCCGCGATCTTCGCCGGCAAGACGCTCGGCTTCTCGTTCACCGAGACGCTCGTGCTGTTCCTGCTCGTCCAGGTCACCGCCCTCCTCGGGGCGGCGGCCTGGGCCCGCCCCACGGACCGCCGGGGCCCCCGGCTGGTCGTGCGGACGACGCTCGTGCAGTGGACGATCGTCACCGTGCTCGCGTTCTTCGTGGACGCCAAGTGGCAGTTCTGGGTGGTCGCCGTCCTGGCCGGCACGGGGCTCGGGGCCATCCAGGCGGCGAGCCGCACGTTCATGGCGACCCTGATCCCGGCCGGCCGCGAGGCCCAGTTCTTCGGCTTCTACTCGCTGGTGGGCAAGACCGGCGCCGTGATGGGCCCGCTCGTGTTCGGAGGCGTGTCGTGGCTCCTCGCCGGCAACCAGCGCGGCGCCATCCTGGTCGTCGGGCTCTTCTTCGTCGTCGGGTTCGTGCTCCTCGCACGGGTGCGCGCGGGGGGCCCCACGGCGCGGGCGGCAGCCGCGCCGGCGCCCCGCGGATCGGCCTGACCGCCGCCCGCGCCGGCGCGGCGGCGTCAGAACTGGATGGGAACGGGCGGTACCAGGAGGACGAGCAGCACCAGGCACGCGAGCCCGACCAGGCGGCGCCCCGGCGACAGCGGCGTCACGTCGTTCAGCGGCGGCGTGTGGTGGAACCCGATGAAGAAGAAGAGCAGCCCCGCCCAGACGAACCAGTTGGCGGCGCCGGTGAGCAGGCCGAGGAGGATCAGCAGCACGAAGGTCGTCACGCC
>JAICGY010000505.1 GCA_025922915.1 Candidatus Methylomirabilota bacterium
CGGCGCATCCGCCTGTCGCGCGAGAAGGCGCTGGCGCAGGAGGAGCAGGCCGAGACCCAGGCGTACCGGCGCGACGCCGGGCCGCGGGGCGGCGGTTTCGGGCTGACCCTCGGCGAGCGGCTGCGCCAGGTGCGCCGCTAGCGGCGAGACCGTCGAGCCCAGGTCGTGGCCCGCTACGCGCTGGCGATCGACATCGGTGGCACGTTCACCGACCTCGTCGTCTACGACCACGACGCCGGCCGGCAGTGGAGCCGCAAGGTGCTGACCACGCACGACGATCCCGCGCGCGCGGTGACGGCCGGCGTGGCCGGACTCCTCGCCGAGGCGGGCGTCGAGGCGGAGGGGATCACCCGGGTGCTTCACGCCACCACGCTCTTCACCAACGCGCTCATCGAGCGCAAGGGCGCGCCCACGGGGCTCCTCACCACCGCCGGCTTCGCGGACACGCTGGAGATCGGGCGCGAGCGGAAGTTCGACCTCTACGACCTCGCGATCGAGAAGCCCGAGCCGCTGGTGCCGCGCGAGCGGCGCCTCGAGGTGCGCGAGCGCGTCCGGGCCGACGGCAGCGTGCTGGCGAAGCTCGACGTCGGCGCCGTCGAAGCGCGCGCCCGGCAGCTCGTGCGGGCGGGGGTGACGTCGATCGCCGTGGTCTTCCTACACGCCTACGCCAACCCCCGGCACGAGGCGGCGGCCGTGCGCGCCATTGCGCGGCGCTTCCCGTCCGTGGCCGTCACCGCCTCCCACGAGGTGGCGGCGGAGATCCGGGAGTTCGAGCGCGCGTCCACCACCGTGGCGAACGCCTACATCAAGCCCCTCGCCCGCCGCTACCTGGAGCTGATGGCGCACCGCCTGGCCGACCTCGGCATCCCCGCCCCGCTCCTGCTGATGCTGTCCAGCGGCGGGCTCACGCACGTGGCGGAGGCGGCGCGCACCCCCGTGCAGATGCTCGAGTCGGGCCCCGCCGCCGGCGCCCTCGCCGCGGGCTTCTTCGGCGGCGACGACGCCGGCCCGACCCTGCTCGCGTTCGACATGGGCGGGACGACCGCGAAGCTGAGCGTGGTGGAGGGAGGCGAGCCGCTCACCGCGTACAGCTTCGAGGCCGCGCGCCAGCGCCGGTTCATCGAGGGCAGCGGGCTGCCCATCCGGATCTCGACGATCGAGCTGATCGAGATCGGCGCCGGGGGTGGCTCCATCGCCGCCGTCGACGAGCTCGGGCTGCTGAAGGTCGGGCCGCGCAGCGCGGGCTCGCACCCCGGGCCCGCCGCCTACGGCCTGGGCGGCGTCGAGCCGACGGTGACCGATGCGGACTTCCTGCTCGGTTACCTGGACCCCGCCTCGTTCGCCGGCGGCGAGGTGAAGGTCGACCTGGAAGCGGCGCGGGCGGCGGTGGGCCGGCTCGCCGTCCGCGTGGGCCTCTCGCCGGTGGAGACGGCGTGGGGCATCCACGACGTGGTGGGCGAAAACATGGCGGGGGCCGCGCGCGTGCACGTGGCCGAGCGGGGGCTGGACCCGCGCGACTGTACGCTGGTGTGTACGGGGGGCGCGGGGCCCGTCCACGCCTGGTCGGTGGCGCGCAAGCTCGGCGTGGCGCGCGTGCTGTGCCCGCCGGCGGCCGGCGTGGCCTCGGCGC
>JAICGY010000506.1 GCA_025922915.1 Candidatus Methylomirabilota bacterium
CTTGAGCGTCACGAAGGCCTTCGGCCGCTCGCCCCACTTCTCGTCGGGGATCGCCACCACCGCGCACTCCATGACCGCTGGGTGGCGCGCCACCGCCTGCTCGACCTCAAGGGTGGAGATGTTCTCGCCGCCGGAGATGATGATGTCCTTCTTGCGGTCGCGTAGCTCGATGTACCCGTCGGGGTGCCAGACGGCGAGGTCCCCCGAATGGAACCAGCCGCCCCGGAAGGCCTCCGCCGTGGCGTCGGGCTGCTCGAAATAGCCCTTCATGACGTTGTTGCCGCGCATGACGACCTCGCCCAGGGTCGCGCCGTCCATGGCGACGTCCTGCATCCGCTCGTCCACCACGCGGACGAGGTCGGCGACCACGTAGCCCTGGCCCTGGCGGGCCGCGAGCCGCGCCTGCTCGTCCACCGGCTGCCGGTCCCACTCCGCGTTCCACGCGCACACGGTGTGCGGGCCATAGGTCTCGGTGAGGCCGTACACGTGCACCGGCCGGAAGCCGAGCTGCTTGAGGCGGCCGAGGAGCGTCGGCGACGGCGGGGCGCCCGCGACGGCGACCGTCACCGTGCGGTCGAGCGCGTGGGCCTTGGGGTCGTTGACGATGCCGATCTGGACGGTGGGCGCGCCGCAGTAGGTCGTGATGCCCTCGCGGTCGATCAGCTCCCAGACCAGGCCGGGGTCCACCTTGCGCAGACAGACGTGCGTCCCCGTCATCGCCGTCACGCCCCACGTGAAGCACCAGCCGTTGCAGTGGAACATCGGCAGCGTCCACAGGTACTTCGCGTCGAACGTCATGCCCGTCTCGACCGCCTCCCCCAGGGCGTTCAGGTAGGCGCCCCGGTGGTGGACCATGACGCCCTTGGGTCGCCCGGTGGTGCCGGACGTGTAGTTGATCGAGATCGTCTCGTACTCGTCCTGCAGCCAGGGCTCGCAGGGTTCCGGGGAGGCCGCCGCCAGGAAGTCCTCGTAGGGATCGCCCGGCGCGCCCGTGTCGTCCACGCGGACGACGTGCACGCCGGCGAGCTCGAGCGGCTTGACGAGGCCCGCGTACTCGTGGTCGACGAACAGGACCTTGGCGCCCGAGTGGGCCAGGATGTAGGCGACGTCGTCGCTCGTCAGCCGGACGTTGATCGGCACGAGCACCAGGCCCGCCGCCGGCACGCCGAAGTGCAGCTCCAGCATGGCCGGCGTGTTCGGACAGATGGCGGCCACGCGGTCGAGATGGCGCAGGCCGCGCGCGCGCAGCCCCGAGGCCAGCCGGTTCACGCGCTCCTCGAGCTGTCCGTAGGTGTAGCGCCGGTCCTCGTGCACGACCGCCACCTTGTCGGGGAAGAGGTAGGCGCTGCGGCGCAGGAACGAGACGGGGGTCAGCTCGGTGCGACAGGGCTCCGTCTCCTTCGAGACGCTCAGCACGCGCTTGGCCCGCGGGGACGACATCATCGAATCCCTCCCTCCGGAGAATCGTCGCATTATAGCCCCCGCCTCGCGACGCCCGGGGCGGGGCCCCGTGGCAGGAATTTCACCCGGCCGGCTCGCTGGTCCCGCCCTTGCGTCCGGAGTGCACCAGACC
>JAICGY010000507.1 GCA_025922915.1 Candidatus Methylomirabilota bacterium
GCCGACCGCCATGGCGGCGAAGTACATCATCTGGACGTGTGGCGTGAAGACCTGGAGCGCGACCACGGCCGCCATCCACAGGAACCAGTGGAACCGGCGGCGCGCGATGGCCCGCTCGGCGAACAGGAACACGGCCGGCGTCCACGTCATCGCGAACATGCGCCCGTCCTGCCCCGCATAGAGATGGCTCACGAGGTAGCCGGTGAACATGTACGCGACTCCAGTCACCGCCGCCGCGCCGGCCTTGAGGCCGAGCTCCCGCGCCAGCGCGTAGGCGAGCACCCCGGCCAGGAGGAAGTGGAGCACGAACGCCCAGCCGATCGCGCGGTGGAGGTCGATCACGAAGTAGAGGAGCGACGTAGGGTAGTACACCGGGTAGGGCAGGATCGACAGGTACGGGAGCCCGCCGTACACGTACGGGTTCCACTGCGGCAGCCCGCGGCCCGCGAGAACCTCCTGGACCGCGAAGGCGCGGCTCTGGTATGCCTGGGCGAGCATGTCGGTGCCGAAGAGCATCGCGTCGCCGTCGAAGACGAACGACGCGAAGAAGGCGATCGTCGCGACGGCCATGGCGCCGAGGACGGCCCAGCGGACGCGTCGCTCCATCTCGGGCGAGGTGTCCTCGCTCCGCACCCGCGGCGGTTTCTTCGCCGGCGCCGGCTTCCCCGCCGGCCGGCCGGGTGCCGCCGGCCTGGCCTTCCCCTTCCGCTTGGCGGCGCTCATGCCGCACCCGCGTGGCGCACGAAGAAGAACCACTGGGGCGATGCGAGCTCGAGGAGCCGGCGCCGGACGGGACCCGGCAGGAGCCTGCTAGCCCGGCCCGCGATGCGGCCCGGCAGGCTCTCGTAGCGATCGAGCTGGGTGGTCAGCGCCTCGTCGGTGACGTCCTCGAGCACGAGCCCGTGCCGGGCGGCGGTCCGCACCAGCCGGGATCGCGTCGTGAAGCGGATGTCGGCGTAGGATTCCCCGCGGCCGCTCCAGCGGAGCAGCCGATCAGAGACGGTGCGCGGCCACCACGAGAGCGTGGGGATCCGGTAGTGCGGCTCGATCAGCGCGAAACGGTTACCGGCCGTCAGGTACACCCGACCGCCGGGCGACAGCGCGCGCCTGATCTCCGCGAAGAAGCTATCCAGGTTCGCGACGTGCTCGTACACGTGGTTGGCGATGCCGAAGTCGATCGCCCCGTCGGGGACTGGAAGCTCCTCCAGATCGGCCACGGCCATGCGCGCGGTCTCCTGCATGAAGGCTCGGTCGATCTCGAAGCCCACGATGGGTCGTCCGCTCAACGCTTCGAGCGCGCGGGTCATGATGCCGGTCCCGGCGCCCAGATCTACGATCCGGCCGCCGGCCGCCAGGTGCTCGGCGCACATCGCGTACACGAGCTCGGCTTTGCGGACACGCGATGCGCGGTACTCGGGCCCGCTCACGTGCCGGACGTAGTACGACGCGCTGCTCACGACCGTTCAGATGCGGAACGGTACACGGCGTCGAGGCGGTCCACGATACTATCCCACCCGAATCGCTCGCGCACGCTCGCGCGGCCGGCGATGCCCAGA
>JAICGY010000508.1 GCA_025922915.1 Candidatus Methylomirabilota bacterium
CGGCCGCGGCCCCGGCCACCGCCCCTCGCCACCGCAGCGTCAGCCCCCCGGCGAGGGCGCAGTTCACCGCGACGAGGACCAGCGACACCGCATGCACGCCCCCGAGCTCGGCGATCTGGATGACCGGCAGCCGCTGGTACTGCGTGTAGCCGAGCGTGCCCCACGGAAAGCCCCCGAGCACATGGCCGCGCAGCCACTCCGCGCCCACCCACAGGAAGGGCGCGGTGGCGAGGGCCCACCCGGCCGACCGCCGGCCGGCCAGCCAGGCGACCCCCGCGCTGACGAGCGCCACGTACAGCCCGCAGTAGGCGGCGAGCAGCCACGTGGGGGCCAGCGTCAGCGGCCACGGGATCGCGCTGAACGTCTGGAACGTCCAGTTGAGCCAGCGCAGGAGGACGGCGAAGAACACGGTACCGTAGAGCCACCCCCACGCGAACGCCACGCGGGGCGGGCGGGAGAGTGCGAGGACGAGCAGCGGGACGAGGGCGATCCACGCCGCCCCGTCCCAGTCCGTGCGCGGAAACGCGAGGCCCAGGGCGAAGGCGCTGCCGAGCAGCAGGGCCAGGTGGGCCAGGCGGTCTTTCAGGTGGGCCACCGGACGGACGTCGCCGCGCTCGAATCCCTCACGGGGTCAGGCCGAGGCGGCGCGATGCTCCTTGAGGACGCGGTCGAGCACGCCGTTGATGAACCGTCCCGACTCTCCCGTGCCGAACTTCTTGGCGATCTCGATCGCCTCGTTGATCACGACCTTCGGCGGCACGGTGGGCTCCCAGAGCAGCTCGTACACGGCCAGACGTAGGATGTTGCGATCGACGACGGCCATCCGGTCCAGGTCCCAGTGCTCGGCGTACTGGGCGATGAGCGCGTCGATCTCCTCGTGCCGGCTGGCGCTGCCGGCCACGAGCGCTTCGGCGTGCGCCCGCGTGTCCGGGTCCACCGGATGCCGGCGCCAGAACTCGCCGGCGTGCGGGCCGGGGTCCGCCGCCCCGTGCTGGTCCAGCTGGTAGAGGAACTGGAGCGCGACCTCTCGTGCCTTGCGTCGCTTTCCCATGGTCGGGGCTGCCGGCGGCTATCGCCGTCGCCGCGGGACCGCGCCTACCTGCTGCACGAACGCCGCCATCTCGACCGCCGCGTGCGCGGCCTCGGCGCCCCGGTTGCCGATCTCCCCCCCGGCGCGGGCCCACGCCTGGGCCTCGTCGAGCGCCGTCACCACGCCGAACGTCGCCGGCACCCCGGTCTCCAGCGCCACGCGCTGGATCCCGGCCGCCGCCTCGCCCGCGACGAACTCGAAGTGCGGCGTCTGGCCCCGGATGACGCAGCCGACGCAGGCGATCCCGACGTACCGCCCGCCGCGCGCGAGATGACGCGCGGCCTGCGGCAGCTCGAACGACCCGGGCACCCAGTACACGTCGACGGCCGTCGAGGCCACGCCGGCCTCGGCGAAGGCCTCCAGTGCGCCGCTCACGAGCCGCTTGCAGATCGTCTCGTTGAACCGGGCGGCGACGACGGCGAAGCGGCCTCGCGGCGCGCCTTCGGCCCGCGCCTGACCCGGA
>JAICGY010000509.1 GCA_025922915.1 Candidatus Methylomirabilota bacterium
CGTCGACGGCCAGCTCGCCCTCGAGCACGCCGTCCCGGCCGGCGGTGTCGGCGAGGAAGCTCTCCAGGCGCGTCGCCTGCCACTTCACCGGGCGGCCGACGCGTCGCGCAGCGGCGAGCAGCGCCGCGTACTCCGCGTACGCCTGCACCTTCATGCCGAACCCGCCGCCCACGTCGTACGTGAGCACGCGGATCCGCTCCGGCGGGACCTTGAAGACCGCCTCCGCGAGGAGGCGGCGCACGACCGCGACGCCCTGCGTGCCGGCGATCAGCGTGAACCGCTCCGAGGCGGCGTCCCACTGCGCGATCGCCGCGCGCGGCTCCAGCGTGGCCGGGGCCAGCCGCGTGTCCACGAGCCGCACGCGCGCGATGTGCGAGGCTCGCTGGAGGGCGGCCCGGACGGCGGCGGCATCGCCGTCGGTCCAGTCGAGGGCGATGTTGCCGGGGGCGCCGCGCCAGAGGATCGGCGCGTCCGGCCCCAGGGCGCGCTCGACGTCGGCCGCCGCCGGCTGCTCGTCGAGATCGACGACGACGGCCTCGGCGGCGTCCCGCGCCTGCGCGGCCGTGTCGGCGACCACGAGGGCGACCGGCTCGCCGACGTACCGGACACGGTCGATGGCGAGCGGCGGCATCGCCGCGGCGAACATCGCCGAGCCGTCACGCCCGGGGAAGGCGACCAGGGGCGGGATGGCGCCCAGCCCGTCGGCGGCGAGATCCCGGCCGGTGAGCACGGCGCGGACGCCCGGCCGGCCGAGGGCCGGGGCGACGTCCACGCGACGCAGGTCGGCGTGGGCGGTCCGGGCGCGGACGAAGGCGCCGTGCGCCTGCCCGGGCAGGGCGACGTCGTCGGTGAAGCGCCCGCGCCCGGTGAGCAACGGCTCGTCCTCGCTGCGCCAGGTTTCGCGATCGCTGCCGAAGTGGAGCAGGCTGTCGCTCACCCTTCCTCCCGGGCCGCGCATTGACAGGCCGCGGACGGGCCGAGTATAAGCGCTCTGCATCGTGGCGTGACCCCTTCACCCTCGCGGCGCCCCTCGGCGGAGGACAGATGATGCGAGTGATGACAGACGGAATCCAGAACGGTGCCCGCGCTCTCGCCGCCCTGCTGGTGGCGGCGGGCCTGGCGGTGGCGAGCAGCGCGCACGCGCAGGGCCCTCCGATCAGGATCGGCCTGCTGCCGCCGGTCACCGGGCCGCTCGCGACGCCCGGCCGGGACATGGTCGACGGCTTCCGCCTCTTCTGGGAGCAGGCGGGCTACCAGGCGGGCGGACGCAAGGTCGAGATCGTGATCGCCGACACCACGTGCAACCCCGACCAGGCCCTCACCCAGGCGCGCCGCGTCGTGCACCAGGAGAAGGTGCACTTCATGGTGGGCCCCCTCTGCGGCCACGAGGGCCCGGCGGTGGCGCAGGTGAGCAAGGAGACGGGCGTGCCCCTCGTCATGGACGCCGCCGGGGCCGACACGATCACCAAGTGGGACCGCACGCCGAGCGTCGTGCGCACGGCGGTCTCCGCGAGCCAGA